>NZ_ALBR01000035.1:0-18006 GCF_002081505.1 Bacillus sp. CDB3
TAACGTAAACGTTAACGTAACGTAACGTAACGTAACGTAACGTAAGTAACGTAAGTAACGTACGTACGCGTACGTACGTAGAGTAGAGAGAGGCTTTATATTATATTGAAAGAGGGATTTGGTAGAAAAATATGGGGGGATATTATGAAAATTCAAATTGTATTATCAGGATATGGGACAGTAGGAAGAGAGTTTATAAAATTATTAAACGAAAAATATTTATATATAAATGAAACATATGGAATAGATTTAGTGGTAAGTGGCGTATTAGGTAGAAATGTTGCAATACATAATGAGGAAGGGTTATCTATTCATCATTTATTAACGTATGGTGGCGGTACTGCTGCAATTGAAAAATATTTAGAACATCATCCGGAGGAACGTGCAACAAGTGGGATAAGTGGCACTGTATTGGTAGAATCAACCGTTACAAATCTTAAAGATGGAAATCCGGGGAAAAAATATATAAAACAAGCGATTGAGAAACATATGGATATAGTTGCAATTTCTAAAGGTGCACTCGTTACAAACTGGAGAGAAATAAATGAAGCAGCAAAAACGGCGAATGTACGAATACGATATAGTGGTGCAACTGCCGCGGCACTGCCGACTTTAGATATTGGACAATTTAGTTTAGCTGGTTGCAATATTGAAAAAATAGATGGAATATTAAATGGCACGACAAATTATATTCTAACGAAAATGTATGAAGGTGATATTACGTTTAAAGAAGCGCTGAAAGAAGCACAAAATAAAGGGATTGCTGAGACGGATCCTACATTAGATGTAAGTGGTTCGGATAGTGCGTGTAAATTGTTACTTTTGACAAACAGTTTAATGGGAGTAGAGAATACGCTTGAAGGTATATATGTACAAGGAATTGAACACGTTACAATACAACAAATTCGAACTGCTAAGGAACAACATAAAATTATTAAATTAATAGCATCGGCGCATAAAGATGGGGAAGGCAATGTGAATCTAAATGTTGAACCGTGCGAAATAGATAAAGATCACCCGCTAGCAAAAGTAAATGGAACAGAAAAAGGGATAACATTCTTTACAGATACAATGGGGCAAATTACTACAATTGGTGGAGCTTCTAATCCACGCGGAGCTGCAGCAGCTGCTTTAAAAGATGTAATTAACTTATATCGTAAAGATTTATTCCGCTATTTGTGAGCAGTAAAAGCCCGATTGGTGAAGCCTAATAATTAGTGGGGGGATGAACCCCCACACTAATTAAAGTTTCACTTTATAAGACCGTACCGCCCTTTATAAAAAACACATATGTAGTGGACCTTTTGAAAATGAAATAAATATGCAAAAATGATTGCAGGGGGTAAGGATTTGTTTAAAGATTTTAAAGTTGTGAAAGATCGTCCTGTATATATTCAACTGAAAGATTATTTAAAAAAGATGATTATGAAAGGACATTTGCTAGGGAACCAAAAGATCCCATCAACAAGGGAGCTGAGTGAATTACTATCTGTGAGCAGAAATACAGTGCTCTCTGCTTATGCGGATTTAGAACAAGAAGGACTCATTTATGCAGTTAAAGGAAAAGGAAATTTTGTTGCGAAGGTTGATATTTCTAACACTTCGTCTGTTGAAATAGATTGGAAAAATAAACTCAATACAGTTACCGCATTAGCGGATGAATTAGATTTAATGAAACATGGTGTTCGCTGGGAAAAAGGAATGATTGTTTTTAATAGTATAGCCCCGGATGAAAAGCTATTTGATGTAGAAAATTTCAAAAGAGCTTTTCTTACTCGTATGTCCATTGAAGGGGATATTGTATTGAACTACGGATATGCAAAAGGCTATAGACCGTTAATGAATTATTTACTTCATTACATGGAAATGAAAGGTGTAGATATTTCGAACAAAGATATTCTAATCACAAATGGATTTACGGAAGGGTTAGATATTGTACTATCTTCTTTATCGAAAAAATCAGGGCGTGTAATTTGTGAGAATCCAACTCACCATGCTGCACTGAAGCTTTTTCGCTTACATGGACTTGAAGTTCATGGGGTTAATATGAATGATGATGGTATTGATACGAATGAAGTAGAACAAAGTTTACGTGAAAAAGATTTTGATTTTGCGTATTTGATTCCTTCTTATCATAATCCAACCGGTATAGTTACGAGTTCAGAGAAAAGAACGGAATTGATGAGATTATTTTCAAAATATAAGATTCCTATTATAGAGGATGGATTTAATGAAGAATTACGTTATTCAGGTTCACATTTAGCGCCATTATTAACTTTTGCAGGGGCCGGTAATAATGTGATTTATATTAGTAGCTTTTCAAAGGTACTTTTCCCTGGTTTGCGTGTAGGTTGGATCATTGCAGATAAAGAACTGATACATTATTTAGAAAGTGTAAAAAGGGCAAGAACGATTCATACGTCTACGTTAGATCAAGCTGTACTGTTTCAATATTTACATGAAGGGTATTTTGAAAAATATTTAAAAAAAGCAAGATCTGTTTATAAGAAAAAATATGAGTTAGCTGTTGAGGCATGTAATCAGTACATTCCGTTTAAAAGAATGACTGGAGATGGAGGACTTCATTTATTTATTGAGTTAGAAGAAAAAATTAATGCCCGCACACTTTTACAAAAGTGTTATGAGAAAGGTGTAACGTTTTCTCCTGGAAATGTTTTTTATTCTGATGGAGGGGGAGCGAATACCTTCCGATTAGGCTTTTCACGTTTGAAAGAAAAGGAAATAGTTAGCGGGATTCAAATAATTGGTGATACATTAAAAAATGAAATTTGGAGATGAGAAGATGAGAATTGGCGTTATTATGGGAGGCGTATCCTCTGAAAAACAAGTATCAATTATGACTGGGAATGAAATGATTGCACATTTAGACAAAAGTAAGTATGAAATAGTTCCAATTACGTTAAATGAAAAAATGGATTTAATTGAAAAAGCGAAAGACATTGATTTTGCATTGCTAGCATTACACGGAAAATACGGAGAAGATGGTACGGTTCAAGGAACACTCGAGAGTTTAGGTATTCCTTATAGTGGTAGCAATATGTTATCTAGCGGTATATGTATGGACAAAAATATTTCGAAAAAGATTTTGCGTTATGAAGGAGTAGAAACACCAGATTGGATTGAACTCACAAAAATGGAGGATCTAAAACTTGAAGAGTTAGATAAGATAGGATTTCCGTTAGTGGTAAAACCAAACTCTGGCGGCTCGAGTGTTGGAGTAAAGATCGTCAATGATAAAAATGAATTAATCTCTATGCTGGAAAATGTATTCGAATGGGATTCTGAAGTCGTAATTGAGAAGTATATAAAAGGTGACGAGATTACATGTTCAATTTTTGATGGGCAACAGTTACCTATTATTTCAATTCGACATGCTGCTGAGTTCTTTGACTACAATGCAAAATATGATGATGCTAGTACAGTTGAAGAAGTTATAGAACTTCCAGCTGAAGTACAGGAACGTGTAAATAAAGCGTCACTGGCTTGTTATAAAGCATTAAAATGTAGTGTTTATGCAAGGGTTGATATGATGGTGAAGGACGGAATTCCATATGTAATGGAGGTTAACACATTACCAGGGATGACACAATCAAGTTTACTACCAAAAAGTGCAGATGCGGCTGGAATTAATTATAGTAAACTATTAGATATGATAATTGAAACTTCATTACACGTTAGGAAAAATGAAGGTTTTTAATTTTGACACTTTTATAGATTGTGCTATGATGAATACGAAAATAAAATATTTATCCACTAGGGGGGCCTTTTATAGGCTGAGATCAAATGAAATTTTGAGACTCTTAGTACCTGATCTGGTTAATGCCAGCGTAGGGAAGTGGGAAAGACATTGTTATTTAATGAATAAATACTGTCAATTTCACTTTCTTTACGCCTGTAAAGAAAGTTTTTTATTTTACAGCTTTAATAAATGGGATAAATACTTATATTTTATAAATTATTGGAGGGATTTAAATGACTTTTTCACAATCATTACGTAAAGAAGTAGATTCAATTTGGGAAGCAAGTTTTAATCATCCTTTTGTAAAAAACTTGGTGAAGGTACGTTAGATTTAGCAAGTTTCCGTTATTACGTACTTCAAGATTCATATTATTTAAGTCATTTTGCTAGAGTACAAACTTTAGGAGCTGCAAAGGCTCTTGAATTAGAAACGACAGCTCGTATGGCGCACCATGCTCAAAATACATATGAAGCAGAATTATCATTACACGAGAATTTTGCTAAAAAATTAGGCGTTACGAAAGAAGAAAAAGATAATTTCCTACCTGCACCAACTGCATATGCGTATACTTCACATATGTATCGTGCTGCATATGAAGGTCATTTAGGGGATATTATTGCAGCTATTTTACCTTGTTATTGGCTATATTATGAAATTGGTGAACGTTTAAAAGAGTGTCAGCCAGAAGAGCCAATTTATAAAGAGTGGATTTCTGCTTATGGATCAGATTGGTTCCGTACATTAGTAGAAGAGCAAATCACACGATTAGATACTATCGCTGAAAAAGTAACAGAGGCAGACCGTGATCGTATGAGACAACATTTTATTATTAGTAGTCAATATGAATATTCATTTTGGGAAATGGCATATACATTAGAAAAATGGCCAGTGAATGAAGAAGTTAAAGGTGTTATTTCATAAAGAGTATAGAAAAGGTATCGCTATATGAAGAGGCGATACCTTTTCTTATATTTTATTTATGTAAATATTTTGTTAATTATAGATATAAAACAAAACAATCTATTATAATGATTTAGTAATATAAAAAGTAACATAAGGAGGTAGTTATATGTTTAATGGTAACTTTTTATTAATTTAGTATTTACAATGTGTTATTCAAATAATTTAATTTATTCATTCCTGAAATATGCTTGGTTTAAATTTGATTCGTTTATGCTTAACAATATTGGTGAATTTTCTAGTATTATTCATGATTAATATTAATTAAGGGAGGAAGTATTACTAATATGGAAAAATTACGGTTATTAACATTTAAAAATATAGTAGAACCCCTCTATAATGAGAAAGTATCGTATATTTACTTTCCTATTGAATGGCTTGAGATTGTAGAGATACATTATAGAACATTTTTATTAACGAGTAAGTTAAAACTTGTAAATGAAAGATTGTATGATATGTTTTCTGATATATTATTCATTCAGCATAATCCATATATATTAAAGGAAGATACACCTTGGATTGTAGCAAAAGAACCAATGAGACAAGAACAGTTAGACTATATTCTCCAAAGTTGGTATGAGGTTATTCATGATTGGAAACCGAATAAATTAATAGATCAACCACATTTAGAATGGCAGTATGATTTAATTAGTAATTTACCAGTATTACATGATAAAAAAACGTTTTCTAAATGGGTACCAGCTCTTGTTACACATATCTTTTGCGAACAGCCTTTACGTATGAAAAATAAGAATGATGAAGAAGTATATTTTTCACCACTGCGATCCCAACATGTTTCTGAAGCGATGTCTGAGCCAATTAAGGATGAAGAAACACAGGATTATTTCGCTTATGTATATCGGTTTGAATACATAACTCGTGGAGGTGAAAATAGTCCACTATTAAAAGTATCAGTAGGAATTAGACGGTTTTATCAGCAATATAACCATAAAGATATTTCTATACTTTTAGGGCGAAAGCGAAGCCAAATACTTATTTCAACTCCTGAATTTGAATCAAATAAGAAAAAGCAAAGATTTGTAAAATTAAAAGTGCAACAAGCTGAAAAAGGAATAAAGTGGATTAAGCGTTTCAGAAATTTAAAAGATGAGTATAGGATAGGGGGAGAAGTTAAATTAGAACACATTCTCCAATGTCCAAAAGAGTATATTAGAGGAACAAATAAAAGAGTGCTTCTTCCATATAACGAAAACATATATAAAGTTCAAGGGACAAAAATAAAACTTGGTATAAAAGTAAGAGAAAAAAAGGAGCTTTTAAATGAATTCCAACTAACCTTCCCATATTTCACATTAATTCCAGAATGTGAAAGTGTATTAACGAATAATGAGAATGAGTTATTACCTTTAATTACCCCAAAGGAATTAGATTCAATTACGTTAGAAGTATGGTCAGATGATATAGTAATAGAGATAGAACAAGCGTTATTAGATAGCAAAATAGTTTTAGCAAAAAATGGAGATTCCTCCTATGTATTAAATGCAGACTATCCGGTGTTGTTAAAAATAGTAAGATATAACATTGAAAAAGTATTACAAAATCCATATAGAATGCAATATAGCCATAAAAATAAAAAGGAACTTGTAGACGATGTTGTAAAAGCGGTACATGCTACAGCAGGAGAGCAAAATGGAATGAAACTAGCATTAATTGCACTAAAAACTTTTAACGGCCGTGAAAAAATTAATCCAAAGCAAATTATTAGGGAAGGATTCGTTCGAACGCAACGTATTTCAGCTTTTATTAATTTATTTATTGGACAAAGTGTATCTAAAAAAGAAATTATTACCGCTATTCTTAGTTTATTAGAACAAAAGGGGTTCTTGAAGCGTAGTTGGAATAAGATAAAATTACCAGGTATAATTGTAAATTTATCAGTTGAAAAAATCTCTAAATATGATTTCTTACCTATTTTTTCAAAAATAAATGGGAGAGAAATATTATATAAATTATATGGTCAAGAAGAATGGGGTACAATTGATCATACTTTATTAAATATAGGTAATAATAAAGTGTTTTTACCACAACCATCAAAAAAGAATGATATAGGAGCCCACTTTAAACAATTTCTGTCAGAGACATTAGTTGAAATTTTACAAGATGCACATAAACAAAACAAAGAAGTTTATTTTGTTGTAGATGCAAATATGAGGAAACATTGGATAGAAGATTTGCGAAATGAAAGCGTTAATATCGAGGTTTCACCTGAAATAATCTCAAATTTTAAAGAGGATATAAAAATAATTAGAATTAATACTAACTCAGATGTACCGAATTATATTGTTAGAGACCAAAAGTATGTTATGGATGAAACGAGATTATTTGTAGATCAACTGGGAATTTACTATAGCACGGCTGCATACGAATTAAATTGTAATGAGATAACACAGCAGTACATACTCGAAATTATCCCGTTTGGTGTAAAATCTGAAGAGAGAGAAGAAATCGCCAAAATGATACATTACATGTGCTGTAAATCAACCTCGCTCTCAGAACAAAATATTCATAATACGTATGTAATGCATATGGCTAAATTAATTAAAAATTATACTACTGATATTGATTCAAGGGAGTTTAAAGAATTGAATGACGAATTAGATGAAGATGTAATAATTATGGAAAAAGAAGATGGATTGATATTAATATAAATAATAGTATACAAATCCTGTTAGTAATAATAAGCAGGATTTGTCATTTTTTATTGTAAATATAGCTATGCTTTGTCATGTATATTTTCGTTTTCATATTTACTTTATTTACTTTCGGGATTAAGATGTTTTTTAGAAATATCACAAAGGTTTTTCAAATATGATGAACTTTATATTTTGCGAAACTGAAAAAAATTTGAAAGGAATGGGGAATTGTGAAGAAATTAGATGTGCTATTAATGATACTGAGCGGCCTCTTTCCGGTTGCAGGTGTTATGAAGCAAGTCCCTCTAGAACAATCGTTATTTATTGGAGGATTATTATTTTTCACTAGTTTTGGAAGTTACTTTGCTAAAAAGATGTACTCACGAATATGCAGCTGGATAGCGTATGCGCCATTTATTACATTACTGTTAGTCATTTGGAATCAGGATATTTCAACAAATTCAATAATAGCGAACGCGAAAATCGCTGCTTGCATTGCGTTAATTCCATGCTTATTCCGGTTTCGTACATACGGGCTTACTTTGGGATTATTTTCATTATGGGCCGCTTTACTATGGGATATAAAAGAAGTACAGTCGTTAGTCATACTTGAGCGTATGATGAATTTAACGACAAGCCATTATTTATATATTCTCCTTTTAGTTGGAGGACTAATATTAGGTGGATTACTTGCGATGTTAATACACCGTAAAGAGAAAGGCACTAATAAAGAAAATAATAATTTATTTAAGCAAAAAAAGAATCGTAAAAGGCTATCGTTTAAGATTCGTCTTCCAAGATTACCGAAACTTAAATTGAAATTATTTAAATTTCGTGGAAAAGTATCTAAACATAAAACACCAGAAAGAGTTCATGAGCGTAATTACGAAGAAACAGTTGCGGAATATGAAATGACAGAGCAAATAGACCAATACAGTGAAGGCACTGTTCAAGGGCAAACAAGAATGGAACGCCGAAGAAGTAGATATAATGCATAATGAAATTTAGTAACCTCTTAATGATTTATCTTAAAATCGATTAATCATTAAGGGGTTTTTTATGTAATTAAATATAGGCTGCTAATGAGGGATGTATAGCATATTTTAAAGATCGGGACTTCAATAAAATAATGGGAGAAAAGAATACTTATTATATATATGCTTGTATATTATTCTTAGTTAGTTTTTTACATGTTTATTGGGCCTTCGGAGGTAGGTGGGGGATAAATAGTGTTATTCCAACTAAATCTGGAGAAAAAGCGTTTACGCCTCGTGGAAGAATGACATTATCCATTGTGTTACTATTAAGTATGGCAGCAATAATTTTATTACAACAAGCAAATGTTGTTCATTTTGCAGTTCCTCCTGTAATAGTTCAAACAGGTTCCTGGGTTTGTATGATTGTGTTTTTCATTAGAGTAATTGGTGAATTTCATTATTTGGGTATCTTTAAACGAAAAAAGATACGCACTTTGCTAGAATAGATACTATTATATATATTCCTCTTTGTCTTTCTTATCTCTTACGTTTTTATTAGTAATAATCAAGTGAAAATATATGATACACTATAACTTACGTTATTTTAGTAATGAATAGAGGGATTTACATGATAGATAAAATTAAAAATGTTGTCGATGAAATGTATGAGGATGAAGCAAAACATTTACTGCAAAGTCTCCTTATACAATTAGATTTATTAGAAGAGAACTATAGTGAAGATACGATTAAACACTTGATGAGTATACCTAAGCAGCTGACGAATAATACATCCTATAAAAGAAATGTAAAAGAAAGTACACATATTCATATCACTTTCGATGAATCAACAGGCGGATGTTTAAAACATATGTTAAGTCAAGAAGAACTATTTGAAGAGAGTGTTGTTTCATTCTCTGAATTCTTTTCAATTGGACCGATACACCAATTACATACGAATAATGGGCAACTAGCAAGACAGCAATGGTTATTAAACAATCTAACTACTTATGATGATTATTTTGAAGAAGAATATCTACTGAATTTTATAGAAACTTTAGAAGAGCTACATTCTATTCCAAATGAAACACCAATTACCATTTGGAAGGCGAATAACGCACATGAACATGTAGGCCTTTGTTTTGTAATGACTCAATTAAAAGATAAGAAAAATATTCGTATAATTAATACATCTGAAGCGAGTAGAGAAATATTAAAACAAGAGTATGATATACGGGGAACGGGTGAATTGCCGCCCGAAAGTTTAGCTGCTTTCTTAAGGAATTCTGTAGAGTTATCGTATTTAACTAAAGAGACTAGAGAAAAGTTTGAACATGAATGGGATAGTTTATCGAATAGTACAGAGTTATTAAGAATTTGGAAAGACAATGAAGTACATTCAGTGAAAGAAGACTATCTTGATCCATTTATGATTGAATGCGCAAAAAGAATAGGTGCGGATAAAGACTTCCTTAAAGCCCCGAGAGTAATTGGGGAAGTGCTTGGCCATGTCGAACAACTTGTGGGGGATACCTTTTTAGAATATCGCTTGAAAGCATTAATTAAACAAGATACATTTGAATTTGAAGGTTCACTAGAAGAAATGCGTTTTTATAGTGTGAAGTTGAGAAAATAATAAATACATTCCGTTTATGAAAAAGCTTGTAGTTTTAAAACTACAAGCTTTATTTTTTTAGTTGAATTTGGGCTATACATAAGCTTCCTATAGATGTCATATCACATATGAATGTTAAAGGTAATGAATGAAAAGAAGGTGATTTATTAATATGTATAACCAACAAAACTATCCATATGATCAAACAATGTATTATAATCCACAGCAATACGGATATGAACCTGATATCGAAGTTAGAGAGGTTGAACTAGAAGATTATCGACCAGATGATGCGGAAGATGCTCCAACGTCACCACCACCATCACAAGCTCCGTCTTTACCGTCAACATTTGCTTCTCCTGCACAAGCTGGCAATATGAAATCATGGATGTGTAACTGCTTAGGAAGATGGGGATATTTACGTTTGCATCGTCCTGGGCCTTTCGGAAGAGACTTATGGTTCTTTCCGACAGAAGTTAGAAGAAACGGAGTCTCAGGATACACTTGGCAAGGTGGCCGACGTCGTAAAGTAAGTTACCGATATCAACAAATTAGTAATTTTATGTGCTTCGCATAATAGGAAGTGAGAGAGTAGAATAATTTTACTCTCTCACTTTTTTATTTTTCAATATACGAAGTAAGATTTTAATTAAAAATTTACAATTTTCTAGTTTTTATTGAAGTATAATTCAAATGTTGGGTTGATTTACACAAATCATTGAGAGTGAGGGAATACAATGTCAATGAAAAATAAAGTTGGACTAAGAATAGAAGATGGTATTAATTTAGCTTCAGCTCATTTTAAAGAAGATGCTTATGAAATTTATAAAGAATCAAGAAAAGTGCAACCTGTCCTATTTGTAAATAAAAATGAATTAGGTGCGGAGTGGCTTATTACAAGATATGAAGATGCTCTGCCACTTTTAAAAGATAATCGCTTAAAAAAAGATCTGGCAAATGTGTTTCCTCAAGATATAAAGAACATGTATCTTTCCGTTGACAATAGTGATCATTTAACTACGCACATGTTAAATTCAGATCCACCTAACCACAGTCGTTTACGATCTTTAGTTCAAAAAGCTTTTACACCGAAGATGATTACACAATTAGACGGAAGAATTCAGAGAATAGCGGATAATTTAATAAGTGAGATAGAGCAAAAAGGTACATTAAATCTTGTGGATGATTATTCATTCCCATTACCGATTATTGTAATAAGCGAGATGCTAGGAATTCCAAAAGAAGATCAAGCGAAATTTAGAATTTGGTCGCATGCCGTCATTGCCTCCCCAGTAACACCAGAAGAAATAAAAGAAACTGGAAAGCAACTATCTGAATTTATTACATATCTTCAATATTTAGTTGATGTAAAACGACAAGATCCTAAAGAAGATTTGGTCAGTGCTTTAATACTTACAGAAAGCGAAGGGCATAAACTTAGTGCTCCGGAGCTATATTCAATGATTATGTTACTTATCGTAGCTGGACACGAGACAACTGTGAATTTAATTACAAATACAGTATTAGCACTTCTTGAAAATCCAGAACAATTACAGTTATTAAAAGAAAATCCAAAACTAATTGATTCAGCTATTGAGGAAGGATTACGATATTATTCTCCAGTAGAGATTACGACTGCAAGATGGGCGGCTGAGCCGTTTCAAATTCACGAACAAACAATCCAAAAAGGAGATATGGTTATTATCGCATTAGCTTCAGCAAACCGTGATGAAACAGTATTTGAAAACCCAGAAGTATTTGATATTACACGTGAGAATAACCGTCACATTGCTTTCGGACATGGTAGCCATTTTTGTTTAGGAGCTCCACTTGCTAGGTTAGAAGCAAAGATTGCTATTACTACTCTATTTAAACGGATGCCTGAATTACAAATAAAAGGCGATCGTGAAGACATTAAATGGCAAGGCAATTATTTAATGCGTTCTTTAGAGGAATTGCCTTTGACTTTCTAGAATAGTTAAAATGAGACATGCATACATTGAAAATGTTTTACATAGAGTATGTATGTGTTATTTAAATTCGAAACGGAAGGGTGAAAACATCCCAATGATCAACTAATTCTATTTTAAGAGATCTTCGTTACAAAAACGAAATATTCTTCTGAATAGGATTAGTATGTACATTTTTATAGAAAAGGGATGTATTTCACGTTGTGAAAATATAGTCTTTTCATATAGTTTGTGCTGCTTCCTGTTCAGTATGCGAAATAGGAGGCTTTTTTATGTCAACGACTGTAGAAACGAAACAAAATCATGGGGTATCACAAGTATTGAAAAACCGATTTGTACAGGGAATTCTTGCATCAGCATTATTTTTACAAATTGGAATATGGGTTCGAAACTTTGCGGTATTACTGTATGTTATGGAAATGACGAAAGGTGATGCTTTCGCTATATCAATGATTTCAGTTGCTGAATTTGCCCCGATTTTTATTTTCTCATTTATTGGTGGAACTTTTGCTGATAGGTGGAAGCCAAAGAAGACAATGATATGGTGTGAAACGTTAAGCTCTATTTCAGTATTCGCTGTGTTAATTACACTTATGTTTGGAACGTGGAAAATCGTGTTTTTTGTGACGCTTGTTTCCGCAATCCTTTCGCAGTTTTCCCAACCCTCTGGAATGAAGTTGTTTAAACAGCATTTATCAACGGAACAAATTCAATTAGCAATGTCTATATATCAAACGATATTTGCAATATTTATGGTGTTAGGGCCGATTCTTGGAACATTTATCTTTCACAGTTTTGGAATCTATATTTCAATCATAATAACAGGTATCGCATTTTTACTTGCGGCAGCTGTATTGTTATTTCTTCCGAAAGATCTTGAAAACGAAGCAGAGAAAAAAGAAATAACTCTATTACGGGAAATGATTGATGGTATTCAATATGTAAAAAAGAAAAAAGCATTAACTTTGCTAGGGTTTTGTTTTATGGCAGCTGGACTAGGTATAGGGCTTATTCAGCCGCTTGGAATATTTATTGTGACAGAACAACTAGGGTTATCAAAAGAGAGCTTACAATGGTTACTAACAGTCAATGGTGCGGGGATGATTGTTGGCGGAGCTTTAGCGATGGTATTTGCGAAAAATGTGGCCCCGCAAAAGATGTTAATTATCGGTATGCTTGGTCAGGCAATTGGTATTGGTATTATAGGTTACTCCACAAATCTATGGGTGACACTTACAGCACAACTTTTTAGTGGTTTAGCCCTACCGTGTATTCAAATAGGGATAAATACACTTATTATACAAAATAGTGATACGGATTTTATTGGTAGAGTAAATGGCATTTTAAGTCCACTATTCACCGGTTCAATGGTAGTAACGATGAGTATAGCTGGTTCATTAAAGGAGATGTTTTCATTAGGTACGATGTATGAAGGGACGGCTCTACTATTTGTTATTGGATTATTGTTTATTTTACCTATATACAATTTAAAGCCAGTAATAGCAGTAGAAAGTGAAATGAATGGTAAAGGAAGTGCTGTGCAACATGAATCCTAATCCAAATGTTAAATACCCAATTGAAGGAAATCAAAGCGTTCATTTTATAAAAAATACAATAACGAAATCTAATATACTTGTTGGTGACTATTCTTATTATGATGCAAAACAGGGGGAAACATTAGAAGATCGAGTATTATATCATTATGAATTCATCGGAGATCGTCTCGTTATTGGAAATTTTTGTTGTATTGCATCTGGAGTTACCTTTATTATGAACGGAGCGAATCATCGAATGGATGGATTTTCGGCGTATCCTTTTAATATTTTTGGAAATGGCTGGGAGAAATTCACACCGGATTTGTCTGATTTACCGTATAAAGGAGATACAGTTATAGGAAATGACGTTTGGATTGGTATGGATACAACGATTATGCCCGGAATTAAAATAGGAGATGGTGCAATAATTGCAGCTAAATCTGTTGTGACTAAAGACGTCGCACCATATACAATTGTTGGTGGAAACCCTGCAAATAAAATAAAAGAGAGATTTTCAAATACACTAATAGAAGAATTATTGCAAATACAATGGTGGCATTTTGACATTGAGAAGATAACAGAAAATATCGATGCTATTGTACGAGGAGATATAGAATTATTAAGAAGCTAAAAAGGTAATAAAAAATGCATGGCAAAGAGTATCATACCTCCGAATTTTGTTAATGATAATAGAACAAGGAGGTGTGATACTATGGCACAAGACGTTTTATGTGAAGTAAACAACTGTAAATTTTGGGCTAACGGTAATAAATGTAGTGCAGATGCAATTTATGTAGTAAGTCATAAAGGTAAACAAGCATCTACAACGGAAGAAACAGATTGCAAAACTTTCGATCCAGAAGTATAAATTTTTGAAGGGTAGCCAAATCGTGGTTGCCCTTTTATTAATTATAGTATTGATAATAAATCTCATTTTCATTCATTATTTTTAACTTTTCTTGTTATTTTTTTATATTTTCTTCATGAGTGATGTAATCCAATGTAATTCATGTTCAATACGTGATTTACTAAATGCAATGACTTCATTAATAAAAGGTGAAGAAACATCTAGGGATTGAATAGCAGTAATTTGTTTATGTAGTACGTCTTGGCGTATATTCAAAATTTCTTTTCTAGCATCATAATCCAGTTTTTCAAATAGTGCGATACGCACAAGGAATTCAGCATTGTTTGTCGCAAGTTTTTCGGGAAATTCTCTTAACATTTCAGAAAAAATTTCTTCTCCTGTTTCTGTTATGTCGTACATATTTCGGTTTGGTTTTCCAACTTGTTTATGTACATTTTTCGTTATGGCCCCCATATTTTCAAAACGCCGAAGAGTGGGGTAAAGCATGTTATGATTTAATTCGAAATTCTCGCCTAATCGATTTTGAATATTTTTCTTTACTTCATAGCCATGTTTTGGCCCTGTCGTTAATTCTGCAAGTAATAAAATATCAACGTACATAAAAAGCCTCCCCATATATTTCTCAAGTTCTTATTTGTAAAGTTTCGCTTTGTATATGTTAAAATAACATATGTTAGTTTATACAACTTTGAACTGCCGACCTATCACTTTTATTGTAAAAGAAAAGGGAGGAAAGAACTATGGCTTCACCTGAAAATGTTATTTTAGTTCATGAAATTTCAAAGCTGAAAACAAAAGAAGAGTTGTGGAATCCGTATGGATGGTATCAATTTATGAGGGATGATCACCCGGTACATTATGATGAAGAGCAAGATGTATGGAATGTTTTTTTATACGATGATGTAAATCGAGTTTTATCAGATTATCGCTTATTTTCAAGTAGAAGGGAGCGGAGACAATTCTCAATCCCTCCTTTAGAAACTAGAATAAATATAAACTCTACAGATCCGCCAGAACACCGTAATGTACGTTCAATTGTTTCTAAAGCATTTACTCCAAGAAGTTTAGAACAGTGGAAACCTCGTATACAAGCTATTGCAGACGAACTTGTAAAAAATATAAAAAAGTATGATGAAGTTAATATTGTTAATCAATTTGCTGCACCTTTACCTGTGACCGTTATATCAGATCTATTGGGAGTACCTACTACAGACCGTAAACAAATTAAAGAATGGTCTGATATTTTATTTATGCCGTATAGTAAAGAAAAGTTTAATGGTCTGGATGCCGAGAAAGGGATAGCATTAAATGAGTTTAAAGCATATCTTTTACCGATCGTTCAAGAAAAAAGATATCATTTGACCGATGATATTATTTCAGATTTAATACGATCTGAATATGAAGGTGAAAGATTAACCGATGAAGAAATTGTAACTTTTTCATTAGGTTTATTAGCGGCTGGTAATGAAACAACTACAAATTTAATAATAAATAGCTTTTATTGTTTTTTAGTGGATTCACCTGGAATTTATAAAGAATTAAGTAAAGAGCCTAAATTAGTTTCAAAAGCAATTGAGGAAGTGTTACGCTATCGATTTCCTGTTACATTAGCTCGGAGGATTACAGAAGATACAAATATATTTGGACCTTTAATGAAAAAGGATCAGATGATTGTTGCGTGGGTTAGTGCAGCAAATTTAGATGAGAAAAAATTCTCACAAGCTTCTAAGTTTAATTTACACCGAATAGGAAATGAAAAGCATTTAACTTTTGGTAAAGGGCCTCACTTTTGTTTAGGGGCACCACTTGCACGTTTAGAAGCTGAGATTGCATTAAGTACCTTTATAAATGCTTTTGAAAAAATAGAGTTAGCTCCATCTTTCAATTTAGAAAAATGTATATTGGAAAATGAACAAACCTTAAAACACTTACCTATTCGCTTAAAAACTCAATAAAACGTTCAACAAGGTACATTGTATTGTACCTTGTTTTTTATTTCTCAATTGTAAAATTTTAGTGTGTTTTATAGTATGGAGGTGTGTGGAAAAAGAGTAGAGGAGGATGCTTATGTTAACGTGCAATGGGAGTAAAACGTTTCAAACATTTATTAAAGCTGTAACTGATTTAATAGATGGTGATTTATTGGAAGAACAAATCGTGTGTGAAATTGAAAAATTACTAGAAGAACTTTTAGAAAAGAAAACATGGCTTCCGTTAGATAAACAGAAGGCGAATTCGACTCAATATGCACGTCACTTACTGTATGAAGATCCGTTCAAACGTTTTGAAGTATTAGCTCTCGTATGGAAAGATGGGCAGGCTACACCTTTACATGATCATGATGGCACATGGGGAGTAGAAGGTGTTTATTCAGGAAGGATAATGGTACAGAATTTTGTACAAACGAAGCAACTTGGAAGTACACTGTTTTATTTAACACATACAGGAAATCTGTATTTGGGAGAAGGAGAAACAGATAAAGTAATACCACCATCTGATTGTCATATTCTTGAAATTAGTGAAAATGAAAACGTTATCACGATTCATATTTACGGAAAGTGTTTAGAAAAATTTAAAGTATATACTCCAACTGAAGAAAAAAATGTGTACATGTGTGAGACAAAATATATTAGTTATAATTCATAGTTTAAAATCCAAAGCTTTTTTAAAAGAAAGCTTTGGATTTTATTTATAATTATTTCTTGACCTGAAACGCTTTTCATAAATTATAAATAAGGAGTAGCTCACGAGTACCGTATGAAAACGATACCTTTTATTTAATTAGAACTCGTGTATTTATAGAAAGTGGTGAAGAAATAATGAGGTTAATCGCAATTGATTTAGATGGAACTCTTCTTTCGGGAAATAAAATGATTAGTAAAGAAAATGCAGAAGCAATTCGAAAATGTCAGGAAGCTGGCCATGTTGTAGCAATTTGTACAGGACGTTCTATTGTGGATATTGAACGACTATTGTTAGAAGTTGATTTAGAGTGTCCGATTATTGCGGAAAATGGAGCACTTATATATAAAGATAAAAAAATGATGAAGAGATATCCGATTCAAAATATGCAAGCACTTGAGATTGTAGAATATCTTGAAGAGAATGGCTTGTATTATCAACTTTATACTGATAAAGGTGTGTATGTACCGGATTATGGAGTAGAGAGTGTACGTAATGAAATTGAGTATGTGAAGAATTCAAAAGAAAATTTCGACTTGAAAGAGTTAGAAACAATCGCAGCCTTATACCTTGAGCATACAGCGTTTCATAGTGCGAAAAGTTGTAAACCAATTGTAGAAATGGATATACATGTGCATAAACTTTTACCGTTTTCTTATGACATAGAGAAATTAAAAAATTAAAAGAAACGTTTCTGCATAATACCGATTTAGCAATTACATCTTCATATTGGCATAATTTAGAGATTAATCATCGAGATGCTCAAAAAGGAAATGGATTATATACTTTAGCAAAACATCTTAATATTCCAGTTGAAAATACTGTAGCAATAGGTGATGGACTTAACGATGTTTCAATGATGGAAAAAGCAAATGTATCAATTGCGATGGGAAACGCAGTAGATGAAATTAAAGGCAATTTGCAGTACGAGACGTTATCAAATGAAGAACATGGTGTTTGCACTACGGCTTTAATATAAATTTGTAA
>NZ_ALBR01000036.1:0-2175 GCF_002081505.1 Bacillus sp. CDB3
ATTATATAGAATTATATTGGAATAAATGTTTATAATTTTCATATTAATTGTGAAAATTTTATGAACTTTGCTTTTATTGTGTTTTAATACCGCTACTAGTGGCGCGTAAGACTCACATATGAAAACTTGGTGGACTTAAGGAGGTTAAGTGAGATTCGCACTGTTTATATAATCACGATTCGTGTGGCTAATAATGTATGAGGGATAAATAACACTTACTGATTTAAGTTTCACTTCATACGTATATAATTTTCTGTTTTTAATTGAAAAATAGAATTTGTTTGAATAATTATTCTACAGCTATATACCTATGCACACTTTCTTCGTATAATGAAGAAGTATGAATTTTAAATTTGTATAAATTTTACATATAGAGGTGAAAAAGGGATGAATGCGCGGCTAATGGAACTTATTGATGTGAGTACAATAGAAACCATGGCAGAACAATTTTATAATTTAACCAACATATCACATCAACTTCTTGATGCTGAAAACGAATGTATATTTTCATTTGGAATTAATGGAATGAAAGTATGTAAACTTCCCAAAATTGAAATCCCCATTTTCTTATACAATCAATATTTAGGGTCTTTTGTTGTATGGTCCGAAAAAAGCGAAATCTTCCATTGTAAAAAATATTTCGAAATGCTTTCTAACCTCATTATAGACGGGGGAAAAAAAGTATTTCAAACCCAAAATACATCGTTACTTTCTCGAAAAGAGGAAGAATTACATACGATCTTACAAAATATGCCCGTTATGGTTGATGCGCTTGACTATAATGGAGATTTTGTTTTGTGGAATCGAGAATGCGAGATTGTAACAGGCTATACTGCTGAAGAAATAATTGGGAATCCAGACGCACTTCGATTACTGTATCCTGACCATAATTATCGCAATCAAATACAAAATAAATTTTTGACTTGCGGAAAAAATTTTAGAGATTGGGAAATGCGTTTAACATGTAAAAATGGAGAAATTAAAACGATAATGTGGTCCAATATATCAGAGCAGTTTCCTGTAAAAGGATTTAGTTACTGGGCTGTTGGTGTAGATATTACACATTTAAAAGCGATAGAAGAGCAATTAATACAACAAACTTCTGAATTAGAATTAATTTTTAAAGCTTTACCAGATTTATGTTTTTTAACAGAAGATGATGGGACAATTATAGATTATAAAGCAGGATCTCCTACAAAATTTTACGTACCCGCAGCAGCTTTTATGGGAAAAAAGTTTTACGAAATATTACCATCTGCAGTAGCGCAGCAATTTCAAGAAGCAATTCGCCAATTGAAAGAAGAAGGAAAGAATGTAATTGTAGAATATCCTCTAACACTTAATGGAAGTATCGATTTCTTTGAAGCTAGATGTTTACCATTATTACAAGATAAAATTATGATTATTGTACGTGATATTACAGAGCGGAAAAAGGCAGAAGAATTGCTAAATAAATCAGATACACTTGCGGCAATTGGTCAATTAGCAGCCGGTGTAGCTCATGAAGTGAGAAACCCATTAACTGTAATTAAAGGATTTATACAGTTATTCCAAATTAATAAAGAAGATCAAGAAAAATATTTTGACCTTATGCTTTCCGAAATAGAAAGAATAGAAGCAATCCTCCAAGAGTTTTTGTCGATTGCTAAAACTGATGAAATAAATACAGAAAAGAAAAATATTTATCAAATTTTTAAAAATGTCGTATCACTAATTAATACAAAAGCAATCATGACAAATATTCAAGTTGAACTATTTACAGATTCCAAAGAGATAATCATTGAATGCTCAGAAAATCAATTGAAACAAGTATTTATTAATATTTTGCAAAATTCAATTGAAGCAATGCTAGATGGTGGGAAAATTTCAATCCATATAAAAGAAATACATAAAAATGGTGTCATTATTAGTGTAATAGATGAAGGAATAGGAATACCTGAAGAAAGAATTAAAAGATTAGGTGAACCTTTTTATAGTACGAAAGAAAAAGGTACCGGTATTGGATTGATGTTAAGTTATAAAATTATTGAAAGTCATCAAGGAACAATAAGTATAATGAGTGAGGTTGGCGTCGGGACAACTGTAACTATTTACTTACCGAAAATTCAGAGTAAACAATCTCTATCAAATTGTGATGATAGATGTATTTCAATACGTTCTAATATTAACCCCTAA
>NZ_ALBR01000037.1:0-15862 GCF_002081505.1 Bacillus sp. CDB3
TAACCCTAAATACTTAATACCAATTACAAGCTTAAGCTTTTGTTATTGGTATTTTTATATTTAATTTAGTAACTTTACTTTTTCTTTATATTTGTTTTAATTTCTATTAAGTTTTAAACGTTATATTAATATACGTACAAAGTAATGTGTGGAAATTGTACATTACTTTTAATATAGAGAGCTAAAAAATATTAAAAATGTTGTAAGGAGGAGATTATGACAGGGTGAAAAAGAAAGAGAAAAAGAGTGGTAGAGCACTACCTATACGGTTAAATATTTTATTCTTTTGCGTATTTTTATTATTTTCTGGAATTATAATCCAGTTAGGTAAAGTACAAATTTTCGATGGAGAAACATATAAGAATGAAGTAGAAAAAAGAGAGAATGCAACTGTTAGTCTTACAGTACCACGCGGCAAAATTTATGACCGTGAAGGGAATTCAGTGGTGGACAATAAGTCTTTACGTACGATTACATATACAAAGGTGAAAGGTGTAAAATCGGAAGAAATGCTAAAAACTGCAAGACAACTTGCAGAAATAATTGAAATGCCGCAAGAAGATATAGATAAGTTAACCGAGACGGATAAGAAAGATTTTTGGATGCAGTTAAATCCAAAACTTACTCAAGATTTAGTATCTAAAAAAGAAATAGATAAGTTTAGAGTAAAGGATATTAACGGAAAAGAGTTAGACAAAAAAATAGAAGAGTTAAAAAGAAAGCGAGTTACAGAAAAAAATCTTCAAGAATTAACAGCAAAAGACATAGAAGTGTTAGCTATTAAAAGTAAAATGACTTCAGGTTATCAAATGGTACCTCAAATTATAAAAAAAAATGTTAGTGAAAAGGAATATGCTGTGGTTAGCGAAAATTTAGCAAATCTCCCTGGGGTTGACGCATCAGTTGATTGGGAACGGCTCTATGTAAATGATGGCTTATTCCGTTCAGTCCTTGGAAATGTTTCGAATGCTGATGAGGGATTACCACGTGAACGATTAGATTATTATTTAGTGCGGGAGTATAGCCGGAATGACCGGGTCGGGAAAAGTTACATCGAACAGCAATACGAAGATGTACTTCATGGCACGAAAGAAAAAGTAAGAAGTATTGCTGATAAACAAGGTAATACAATTAGAACGGAGACAGTTTCTGAAGGGAAAAGCGGCAAGAATTTAACGTTAACAATTGATATGGAATTACAGAAAAAAGTAGAAGAGAGTATAGAAAAAATATTAAAGGCATATAAAGGTTCAGAATCAATGTTAGACCGTGCTTTCGTTGTAATGATGAATCCGAAAAACGGCCAAGTATTATCGATGGCTGGGAAAAGACTTGTAGAAAAAGATGGGAAAATGGAAGTAGAAGATTACGCTTTAGGTACGCTGACAAGTTCATACGAGCTTGGATCAACTGTTAAAGGTGCTACAGTATTAACCGGATTTGAAACAAAAGCTATAACACCGGGAACACATTTTTATGATGCACCTATGAAGTTTAAAGGAACTAAGGAGAAAAAGTCATGGAAAGATTTTGGAGATATAGATGACCTAAGAGCTTTACAAGTTTCCTCTAACGTTTATATGTTTAACACAGCATTAAAAATTGCTGGTGTGGATTATGTAAAGAACAGTTCACTAGATATTAAACAAGAATACTTTGATAAGATGAGATATTATTTCAGACAATTTGGTTTAGGTGTTCCAACAGGTATTGATTTACCGAATGAAACAGCGGGGCAAATTGGGAGAAAAGATAATCAGCCAGGTTTCTTATTAGACTTTTCTATTGGTCAGTATGATACGTATACACCACTTCAGCTTGCACAATATATTTCAACTATTGCAAATGGCGGGTATCGTATGAAACCACAAATTCTTCAAGAAATTAGAGAACAAACCGTTCAAAAAGATGAGGTCGGTAAAGTAGTACAATCAATAGAACCCGTTGTTTTAAATAGAATTGATATGAAAGAAGAATATATCAATCAAGTAAAAGAAGGCTTTAGGAAAGTATTCCAAGAAGGGGATGGAACGGGAGTAAGGGCGTTCCAAAAAGCACCCTATAAACCAGCTGGAAAAACAGGAACTGCACAGACTGTATACGGTGGAGAAAGTGATATTGGGAGAAATGAGAAAGGCAATCGTAGAGAATGCTATAATTTAACATTAGCAGGATATGCGCCATATGATGATCCAGAAGTAGCATTTTCCGTTGTAGTACCATGGGTTATAAATGATAAGTCTGGTATTAACTCTGATATTGGAAAAGAAGTTTTAGATGCTTATTTTGATTTGAAAAATAAGCGATTAACTGGCGAAGCACCAAAAATAGATGACTCTAAGGAGAATTAAAATATACGAAACGTCTCTGGCATTTATATGAACTAGAGACGTTTTTACATACGAATAGATTAGAAATGAGGTATATATGAAGCAATTGATTCTAAAAGATTGGAGAAAAATATGTAGCTATATTTTAATTATAATAGGAATTATTATTATTATTATTAAGTCATTTTTATTTTGTATGGTAGAGGGAATTTCGATGCAACCTACTTTGAATGAAAATAATCGCATACTAGTTAATAAGGCTAGTGTTTATTTTTCTTCTTTTCATCATGGTGATGTTGTAATAATAAAAAAAGAAGACGAGCCTACATACTACGTGAAACGAATTATTGGATTACCAGGGGATAACATACAATTAAGAAACGATGTAGTATATATTAACGGTAAAAAGCGAGATGAGTTGTATATACAGTTAGATATGTCACAAGTATCAAATCATTTTTCAAACTTTAGAGAAATGAAAGTTCCCTCGCATAAATTATTTGTATTAGGTGATAATCGAAATCATAGTAAAGATAGTAGGAATACACTTGGACTTATCGATGAGTCACATGTAATAGGTAAAGTGAAAATGGTATATTATCCATTTGATCAAATAAAATGGTTAAAATAATTCTATTAACTATTCACGTTTTATAAAATAATTCATATATTGATAGCATAGGACAAGCAGAAAAGCTTATCCTAACCTCACAGAACACTCCTTATCACAGTTAGGCATCTACTTATGTAGATGCCTTTTCGATGACTGATAATTATTTATCAACCTAAAGTAGTAAGCATATTGGGACTATTAGAGGAAGATTGCTTGTAATAATAACAGTACGATTAATAAGAACATTGAATTGTAAGGAGTGAGAAATACGTGTTGAATATTTTAATAATTAATTTTCCTGCAGAGGGACATGTAAATCCTACATTAAGTTTAGTAAAGGCCTTTACTGAAAGAGGAGATAACGTACACTATATTACAACGGAAAACTTTAAGGAAAGGCTTGAAGTTTTGGGGGCTATTGTACATACTCATCCGGATTTATTAAAGGAGATTTCTATTGATAATGAAACTTCATATGGATTAAAATCTTTCTTTCATGTACATGTTCAAACTTCTTTATATATATTAGAAATTACGAAAGAATTATGTAAAAGCATAAATTTTGATTTCGTAGTTTATGATATATTTGGTGCCGGAGAGTTAGTAAAGGAATATTTACAAGTTCCAGGCATAGTTTCCTCTCCTATATTTTTAATTCCACCAGAATTATTGGAAACCTTGCCTTTTCATCCAAATGCAGAAATACAATTCCAACCCGATGAACTCTCTGAAAAGTTACTGTATCAAATGGAACATGAATTTGGAGTAAAGCCCAAAAATAATCTTCAATTTATGCATAATAAGGGAGATATTAGTCTCGTGTATACAAGTCGTTATTTTCAACCTAATAGCGATTCGTTCGGAGAAAACAATGTTTTTATTGGACCGAGTATTATAAAGCGCAAAACAAATGCAAAGTTTCCACTTGAATTGCTTTCAAAAAAGAAAGTTATTTATATTTCAATGGGAACACTTCTTGAAGGGCTCGAACCATTTTTTAATACTTGTATTGATGCTTTTTCAAATTTAGAAGGGATTGTAGTAATGGCGATCGGTGATAGAAATGATATTTCAAAAATTAAGCAAGCGCCAGACAACTTTATTATAGCCCCTTACGTACCTCAATCAGAAATATTAAGTGAAGCAGATGTTTTTATTACACATGGTGGAATGAATAGTGTGCACGATGCAATTTATTACAATGTCCCATTTGTGATAATACCACATGATAAAGATCAACCTATGATAGCGCAAAGATTAACTGAGCTTGAGGCAGCACATAGATTATTGAAAGAGCATGTTAATGTGCAAACTTTAAAAGAGGCGGTAACAGATGTTCTTTCAAATAAAAAGTATAAACATGGCATTCGAAAACTGAATGAAAGTTTTTTAGAGTGTGGCGGTTCCAAAAGAGCCATTGCAGTTATTGATGCTCTTTTAAATAAATAGTTCGGACAATATAAAAGCATAGAGGATCTACCTTTATGCTTTTATATTATTATCCAGCAAATTGTACAGCAGTATTTGCGTGTAAAAAAGCAGTATCAAAAACAGGAACAGTAAGGTCATTTTGGGAAATAAGCAATGGTATTTCAGTACAGCCTAGTAATATACCTTCCGCACCGTTTTGAATTAATGAATTGGTAATTTGTATTAGTTTCTCTCTTGAAGTTTCTGAAATAATGCCTCTACTTAATTCGTTTAATATGACGTGATGGATAAAAGTTCTTTCTTCGTCATTTGGGATAATTGTCTCAATGTTATATTTTGCTAGTCTTGATGTATAGAAATCTTGTTCCATCGTTTGTTTTGTTCCTAATAGTCCGATACGTTTTATATTCTGTTCTACCATTTCTTTAGCACTTACATCACCGATATGAAGAAGTGGGATTGATATTGCTTGTTCTACTTCCTCAGCAAATAAATGGACCGTATTTGAACACATTAGTAAACATTCCGCCCCGGACTTTTCAACCTTTTTAGCAACTGTGACTAATTCGTTTTTCACTTCTTCATATTGATGGTTTTGTAATAAAGTAGTTACTTCTCCAAAGTCCATACTATATAAAACTAGCTTCGCATTTTGATCGTATTGAGAGAGTGTTAGAGTATTAATATGTTTATAGTATAGTGATGTAGATTCCCAGCTTAACCCACCAATTAAACCAATTACTTTCATCATACATTCCCCCTGTAACAATTTTGAATTTATTATTTCATAATTCCGATAAGAATACAATGATTTAAATGCACTATTTAATAAAAAATAAAAATAATTAGAAAAGTGTTGAAATTTATCTTTCTTAGTGCCATAATACGAATTACAAATTAATACTTATCCAGAGAGGTAGAGGGAACGGCCCTATGAAGCCTCAGCAACCCCTATGTAATTACATAGGAAGGTGCTAATTCCGCAGAGGACATTATGTGTCTTTTGAAAGATAAGGGGATTCTTGTACGTGAAAGAAAATGACCTCTTATTTAAGAGGTCATTTTTTGTTGTATAGAAAGGAAGTGTCGATGCATAATTTATTTTCAAAAGAAATATAGAGTATTAAAAGTTGAATAATACGAGAGGGGAATTGTAATGAACAAATTAACGACAAAGCTAGTAGTAGCTATTGGAATTGGAGCAGCTTTATACGGGGTATTAGGGCTTTGGGGATTTTCTATCGCACCGAATACATTTATTAAACCCGCATTGGCTATTTTAACAGTTTTTGGAGCGTTATTTGGCCCGGTAGCAGGACTTTTAATAGGACTCATCGGTCATACCGTTACAGATACGATCGCTGGTTGGGGTATTTGGTGGGGATGGGTTATTAGTTCAGGTATTATTGGTTTTGCAATGGGACTCATACAAAAAAGAGTTGGTTTTAGTGTAAAACATGGAACGTATAATAACCGTGATATTTCTTATTTTGCAATTGCAGGGTTAATTGGTATTGTCATTGCTATTATATTTGCTGGAGCATTCGATATTATTGTGATGGGAGAACCGTTTGACAAAATAGTTATACAAGTACTAGGCGCAACAATTGCAGACGTTATCGTATTTTTAGTTCTTGGCTTACCAATCACGATCGGATTAGCGAAATCAAATAAGAAACATACACATTTAAAAATTGAAAAGTAGGGATGAATACATGCAACCAATTATTTCTTTTGAACAATTTACCTTTCAATATAGGCATGCCACGCAGCCTACTTTAAAAAATATTACATTTCAAATATATCCTGGGGAAAAGGTACTTATCGCTGGACGAAGTGGTTCAGGTAAGTCAACATTAGCGCATTGTATAAATGGGCTAATCCCATTTTCTTACGAAGGGATAAGTACCGGTAACATTTTAATAGCTGGAAAGGACCCGAGAAAAGGTAGTGTTTTTGAACAGAGTAAACACGTAGGGACAATATTACAAGATCAAGATTCACAATTTATAGGTCTTACGGTCGAAGAGGATGTAGCATTTGCATTAGAAAACGATTGTGTAAATCAAATAGAAATGAGAAAGATTGTTACGGATTCTTTAAACAAGGTAAGCATGCAGGACTTCCATACACAAAGTCCATATGAATTATCAGGAGGTCAAAAACAGACAGTCTCTCTTGCAGGTCTGCTAACGACAAATGCAGATATATTATTATTTGATGAACCGTTAGCTAATTTGGATCCTGCATGTAGTTTGAATACAATAGAACTTATTAAAAATATACATGAGAAATATAATAAAACAATTGTAATTATTGAACATCGAATAGAAGAAATTTTAAACCTTGATTTAGATAAAATTATTTTAATAGACGAGGGAGAAGTTATTGCCATTGGTTCACCGGATAGTATTTTAAATTCTAATATATTACCAAATATCGGACTAAGAGAACCTATTTATATAGAGGCGCTAAAGAAATTAAATTTTGACAGTAATAATGTTAGGGTATTTCCAATTGAAAATCTTCGTAATGCAGGCGTTCATAGCCTATTAAAAAACTGGATGCAGAAGCAAGTTTCATCAAAAAATAAATATATTAAAAAAGCTTTATGCAAGATAGAAAATTTATCATTTACGTACAATAACAAACATACAGCCTTAGAAGATATCAACCTTTCAATAGGAGAGGGAGAAATAGTAGCGTTATTGGGTCATAATGGAGCAGGGAAATCGACATTAGCTCATACTCTTATAGGAATAAATAAAACAAAGAATGGGAGAATAACATTCGATGGAGAAAATATAAATTCTTGGTCTATTCGTAAACGCGGGGAAGTTATTTCTTACGTTATGCAAAATCCAAATCAAATGATTACACAGCCTACTGTTTTAGAAGAGGTTTCATATTCATTAAAATTAAAAAAGGTTTCTAAAGATGAGATTGAGACAAGAGTCGAAAAAGCTTTAAGAATTTGTGGATTATATCCATTTCGTAACTGGCCAATTCAGGCATTAAGCTATGGACAAAAAAAGAGGCTTACTATTGCATCTGTACTTATAACAAACCCAAAAATTATTGTATTAGATGAGCCGACAGCTGGACAAGATTATTACCATTATAAACAGTTTATGTCGTTTATTAGAAAATTGGCTGGAAGGGGCATATCCTTTATTATTATCACACACGATATGAATCTTGCTTTAGAATATGCAGATCGAGCGGTAGTTCTGCATGAAGGGAAAATTATTGCGGACAATACTGTATCTGCTGTTTTAGGGGATCAAGGAATATTACAAAGAGCTAATCTACGGGAGATTTCATTAATAAAACTAGCTAAATTAAGCGGAATTCCAACTCCAGAAACATTTGTGAAACTTTATATTGAGGCTAATAGGAGGGAGGAATATGCATAATACGTATTTTTATCGTATGGATGGTGCAATTAAATTATCTATATTTATATTTTGTATGACACTTACTTTTTTATTTTTTGATTTTCGTATATTGCTAATTTTATTTATTGTTGGATGTATCGGTCTCTTAATTGCAAAAATTCAATTGCGTAAAATAATAGTTATTTTCAGTGTTATATTTACATTTAGTTTATTAAATTCCGTTATGATTCTTTTTATTACGCCCACCCATGGATCGGAATTAACGGGATCGTATACCTCTTTTTTTTATATAGGTTATGCAACAATTACATATGAAACTTTATTTTATGCAGCTACACTTTCATTGAAATATTTTACGTTATTACCATTTACACTTCTCTTTATTTATACAACTCATCCAAGTGAATTTGTGAGCAGCTTAAATAAATTTGCTGTTCCTTATAAAATTACATATGCAATAAATATTGCACTGCGTTATATACCAAGCATTCAATCAGAATATATAATCATTAGACACGCACAGGAAGCAAGAGGCGTACCTTTTGAAAAAGGAGAAGCGAGCTTGTGGATTCGTATGAAAAACCGTGTTTTAATTTTTTGGCCACTTATTATTCATTCATTAGAAAGGATTGATACTGTTTCAAATGCAATGGATTTAAGAGGTTTTGGAAAAAAGGATACACGAACGTGGTACTATGCAAAGGACGCACAAAAGGAGGATTACATCACACTTTTTGTTGGTATTATCATTTTGGTTATTGCAGTTTATTTAAAGCTGAATGTATTCCAAAGTTTCTGGTACCCATTTTAAAGCACTCTCAATAGAGTGCTTTTACTAATTTTTATGAAGACATGCTCAAAAATGGGAGATACACATACTGTATAATACGAACCAGTAAAAAAAATCAACTACCTATTAGTTTTCAAACCAAAAGGAGGAAAAAACATGAGTTTCGGTGGTTCTTGTGGTTTTGGTGGAGGTTTCGCTTTATTAGTTGTGTTATTTATTTTATTAATAATTGTTGGATGCAGCTGTTGGGGCTGAGGATACTAATTTCTAATTAGTCTCTACAAAATGTAAACTTAAAAAACATAGTAGGTACTTTTTGTATCGTAATAAATGAAAAAGGAGCTTAATAGCTCCTTTTTCATTTATTATACGAAATCTCCTCATTACTGCATTTAGGTAATGTGATTGTTAAAGTAGTCCCTTTATTTATAACACTTCGGATTTTCAATGTGCCTCGCATCGTTTCGATAATTTTTACAGCAACCATTGTTCCTAAACCAGTACCTTTCGTTTTTGTACTAAAATATGGTTCGCCAAATCGATTAATTTGCTCTTGCGACATTCCAATTCCACTATCTTGAATCCGTATTATGACCTTATTATTATTAACAGTTGCAGATATAATTAGGTTACCGCCACTTGGCATTGCTTCTATACTGTTTTTTATTAAATTTAAAAAACATTGATGGAAGTGCTGTGTATTACCAATAATTATTCCCTCAGAGAACTCTTGTGTAATATTAATATTATTCATATTACATAACGGCAATATCATTTTAATAACTCGATGTAACTCGTGCTCCACTGAAATACGATCTAGTTTTTCTGAAGCGGGTTTGGCAAAAGTTAAGTAATCATCAATAATTGCCTGTGCACGATTTAATTCTTCAAGTATATGTTCAATATATTCATCTCTGGATTGTTGAGTTATATTGGGTGTTTTTAAAAGTTGTGTAAACCCTTTTACAACCGTCAAAGGGTTCCGTACTTCATGTGAAATACTTGCAGCGAGTTGACTGACAATCTCCATTTTTTCAACTTTTATTAATTTTGATCGCATGCATATTGCATCTTTTAAAACTTCATTAAAATAGACCATAAATAATATTAAAATAGTTGGTAATAGAATGAAATAAATAATGTACAAATTATTCACTTCAAAATCCGATAGAGTTAAAACAATTACTGTTGTAAACAATGCAAGGAAAAAGTTAAAAATATGGATGAAGCTACTTTCATTTTTCTATTGTATGTATTAAATTTTGATGATGCGAATGCTGTAATTATTAACATCGTTCCATACACAATGATTGTTAACAGGCTAAAACCATAAAACATAAAACGTGTTATTAATAAAATCATGAGTAATGCAATACCGACAGGAAATCCACCATAAAGTGTACCAATTAAAAAGGGGATTTGTCTTAAATCGTGAATACAATTTTCATCCATATAGATGGGGTACCGCATACATAAAATTAGTGGGATGCTCGTACAAAGAATGATAAGCAGTTTCTTATATTTCTTCCTAAAGTATCCACTATCATAAATAAAATAAAAAACAAATATACTACTTAAAATATATAGAAGGTTATTTAAAACATTTTGATTAATGTAAACAAAGTTCATAATACATGCCCCGTTATCCTGAATTTCAATGCCATATGTATTATACATTATAAAAGTACAAGTTTTATATACACATTTTATAATGTATGTAGTTTTTAAAACTTTTCAGCGTTATAGACTTTTAACCATACAGTATTAAACTCTTCCATTGACGCATAGCGCTCACTACGATTTTCATTTACAGCACGGTATGCTACTTCATATAGGCCTTCACTAGCTTCCCATTTCATAAAGGAACGATCTTGCCCGCCACCTAATAGTGCGAAAGCCATAGCCCCCATATTAAATACATTAGTTTTCCCGTCTATTATAGCATTAAGTTGAAACTCTTCAGGTGACATAAAACGCGAGGACCCCCACAGTCGCCCCATCTTATTTACATACGGTTTGTTACTGTATAAATCAATATCACAAATTTTTGTTTCATTCGTTTTAAAGTTGTACAAAATACTACCGTCATAAAAATCAATAGCTACATAGTTTTTGTGTTCTACGTAAGTGTGGAAAGAAAAAATAGAATTCAATGATACGATGCGTTCCTTAATAGATAAATGCTTAAATTTATAAAATGGTGAGCTAGGATCAATATATTTCGCTGGAGGTGGGAAACTCCAGTGCGGGTGAAGACATTCACCATCAAACCAATCAAAAATTAAAACATATCCTTGTTGTACAGGGTAGTGTTCAATTAAATTTATAAGAGAATTGTGTTTTAATTCATGGTATATAGTAACTGAATTTTTCAACCTAATAATAGCTGCATCTGAAGTTCCTTCATATGCAACAGTTGATGCTCCTGCATATTTAATAAATTTCTTTTCCCCATTCTTTTCAACACCGAAACTTATATTCCCTGAATCTTGCTGATCAAAAACGGTAAATACTGTTCCTAATTTCATAAGCCAATCAAAATTATGATGTTCTTTTAATTGGAATGTTACATTATTTAACTGAATTTTAACTGGAATATCTTTCATTATTCACCTCGTATTTACTATAATTAAGTTGTATATTGCATTATTCGACACATTTTTGCGGAATCCCTATGTTAATAACGTGAAATTTTATAAATATAATGATAAATACTATTAGGAGGAGAATAAAATGGAACAACAAATTTTAATTAAACCATATCAAAACGAATGGCATGAAGAATATGTAACAGAAAAAGAGAAATTCATTTCTTTGTTGCGGGAAGAAATTATTGCTATTGAGCATATAGGAAGTACAGCGGTAGAAGAATTAGGAGCTAAACCTCTTATTGATATGATGATTGGCGTAACTAATTTACAAATTACTGAAAATTGGACTGAAAACCTTGCAAAAATTGGATATGAATATGTTCCAAAAGAAACACCGAATTGGCGTTTTTTTAGAAAAGGGAAATGGAGAGCTGGTACTCACCATTTACATGTTTATATTTATAATAGTGAAGAATGGAGGAACAACCTATTATTTCCGAGATTTCTCATAAAACATGAATGGGCACGAATAGAATATAGCGAATTAAAAGTAAGACTTGCTACTACATATCCTTTTGATCGTGTTTCATATACAACTGCAAAAGCCCCGTTTATTCAAAAAATAATAGTTTTAGCTAAAAAGGACCAATACAAGATGTAAGTTATTTTGAAATTCTCATTTTATTTTAATCATTCTCTCATGTTCCTTTCTTTTTTATTTGATACACTGCTTGTTACAGAGCCTTTATAAGTAAGGGGATTTAAAAATGGAGAAGATACTAAGAAATAAATATGTTCATATGTATGTTAAAATAATTGGTATTACTATTATTGTTTGCAGTGTAGAATTGCTATTTATTAATGTTTTGTACGGGAATGTATTAAATGTACAATGGCTAAATAAGAAATTAGGTTCTTTAGGTGAATACGGGGCAATTATAGGTGCATCATTATGGTTCTTACGTCAAATATGGTTATTTTTAAAGAAAAAAAATATGCACGGATTTAAAATGATTAAAGAGCTATACCTTTTCATAAAACAGTTTCACGTATTAATTGGATACGCTGTAATAGCTGTTACGACTACTCACGGCATTTACTTTTTAATAAAAGGAAGTCGTCATATAATACTAATATATAGTGGTATATTTTCTCTTTTAGCCTTAATAGCATTAGGGGTTGCAGGCTTTACTTTACAGAAATCTAATCAGAAAACAAAATTGATGATGTATCGAAAAGTACATCAAATCATCGCAATTATATTCGGAATAGGATTGCTTATTCATTTAATCGCATAGGAGGAAGTACCGTTGCAACATATATTAATTATTGAAGATGAGGAAAGCTTGGCAGATTTTTTAGAACTAGAATTAAAGTATGAAGGATATAAAGTAGATATACAACTTGATGGAAGAAAGGGATTAGAAGCTGCACTTGAAAAAAGTTATGATCTCATTTTACTTGATTTAATGTTACCAGGATTAAATGGACTGGAAGTATGTCGTCGATTAAGGGCAACTAAAAATACACCTATTATTATGTTGACTGCTCGTGATAGTATTATGGACCGTGTGACAGGCTTAGATAGTGGAGCTGATGATTATCTTCCAAAACCGTTTGCGATTGAAGAACTTTTAGCACGTATGAGAGTTATATTTAGAAGAGAAGAAAATATAGAACATAAAAACACATCTTTTCTTACGTTTAAAGATTTACAGCTTCAGATTGAATCTCGAACTATAACTAAAGGAAACGAAGAAATTGAACTTACAAATAAAGAATTCGAGCTATTGCTTATGTTTATGAAAAATATAAATCGAGTTCTTACCCGTGATATTTTACTTGATCAAGTATGGGGATACGATGCAATGGTTGAGACAAATATAGTCGATGTATATGTTCGTTATTTACGTAATAAGTTACATAGTGTAGATAAGGAGGAGTATATCCAAACAGTCCGCGGTGCTGGATATATAATGAAATGATAAAAAACATTAGGTACCGAATTAGAAATTTACCTATAAAGTGGAAATTAACACTTTGGTCCACTACACTAGTTTTCATTTTGTTTATTTTGTATAGCGCATTACAATTCATTGTAATTAATAAGTGGACTATAGATTATGAACAGAAACAAATAAACAGACAAGTGACAGAAATAGCGGCATATTTTCAAGATAAAAAATGATACGCTCTCGAGCAAAACATTTGAAAATAGTAAAGAATTTCTAAACAACATGATCGATAAGCATCAAATGATTCGTATTATAGGAAGAGATGGAAAACCTATTGTTACTGTTTCACGAGACTTTAATGAAGCATGGATAGAGCCCAAGATGGTTACGCAAGATGAATCATTTATAAAAAGACATATAGAGGATCGAATATTAGTTGAGCGCATACCCATTCAAACAAAAAAATTCACTGGAACTATTGAGCTTGCGAAAAACTTAGAGACATTTGATCATTTATTAAAAATAATTTTAGTGGTAATGGTTGTTGCGGGGTTATGTGGATTAGTGTTTAGTTTTTTAGGTGGAATACTAATAACGAAAAAGCTTTTATCGAGTGTTCAAAACATAACAGAAACGATGAAGCGTATTAAGAAAAATGGACTAAATGAAAGGGTTCCAGTACGAGAAAATAATGATGAACTCGCAAAATTATCAATTCTTTTTAACGAAATGATGGATGAAGTAGAAACCTCATTTACACAGCAAAAGCAGTTTGTAGAAGACGCATCGCATGAATTAAGAACACCATTAACAATTATTCAAGGGCACTTATCGATGCTAAATCGATGGGGGAAAAATGATCCAGCAGTATTGGATAAATCCCTTCAATCCAGTTTAAAAGAAGTAGATCGATTAAATAAATTAGTTTCAGAACTGCTAGAGCTATCAAGGGCTGAATCAGAACAGATGCATCCAGTAGCAGCCGAACGAGTCCATGTTAATAGCGTATTGAAACAAGTTACACAAAACTTTGCAGTACTGCAAACTGACTTTCAATTTGATCTGAAATTGGATACAGATGAAGCTTATGTTTCAATCCCATCATCTTACTTAGAACAAATTATTATTATTGTAATGGATAATGCGGTGAAGTATACGAAAGAAGCTAATAAGTATATTTGCATTGAATCAAGTATGCGGTCAGGAAAAATTAATATTCGCATAATAGATCATGGAGCGGGAATACCTGAATCGGATTTACCATTTGTTCTTAACCGTTTTTATAGAGTCGATAAAGCGAGAAGTAGAAAACAAGGTGGCAATGGGCTAGGTCTATCTATTGCAAAACGGCTTGTAGAAAAATATAACGGAACTATTCAATTAGAGAGTAAAGAAAATGAAGGAACAGTTGTTACGATTACATTTCCTGATACTACACATTAATAGTTAAAGGTATAAAATTCTTTTTGAAAATACTCTTTAAAAGGAGGAATACATTTTGTATTTCCTCCTTTTTTGACGCTTAGAAATCAAAAAAATTTATTTATTTCGATATTTCTAGTACATTGAAAGTATTAAGGGGGAATAATTAATGAAAGCTATTATACATCAACATAAAACAGGATTAGAAGGTTTAGAATATAAATTATCAGCTGAGATAACACCTAATGTTGGGGAAGTTAAAGTGAAATTAAAAACAGCAGGTTTAAATCATCGTGATTTATTTATTATGAATAATAGAAAAGAAATGGAATTACCATTAATTTTAGGATCAGATGGTGCAGGTATTGTTACGGCATTAGGAGAAGGTGTTTCAAATATCACACTACATACAGAGGTTATTATAAATCCTAGTATTGGATGGAATAATACTCATGAAATACCAGCGTTACCTAAAGTATTAGGTGGACCAGCAGATGGAACGTTTGCCGAATATGTTATTGTGCCAGCTGAAAATGTAGTGAAAAAGCCATCATATCTTACGTGGGAAGAATCTGGTGTGTTATCTTTATCGGCATTAACTGCATATAGAGCACTTTTTACAAAAGGTAAATTGAAATCTGAAGAACATGTTCTAATTCCAGGAATCGGCGGTGGTGTAGCAACTTTTGCTATGTTATTTACTAAAGCAATTGGAGCAAAGGTGAGCGTTACTTCAAGGATAGAGAGCAAAAGAAAGGCTGCAGAAAAATATGGAGCAGACTTTTCTTTTAATAGTTCTGGTAATTGGGAAGAGTGCTTACATGGAGAAAAAGTAGATTTAATTATAGATAGTATAGGTCCAGCGACTTTCTTAAAATATTTTGATATATTAAAACCAAATGGAAGAATCGTTAATTTTGGTGCAAGTTCAGGAGATAAAATTGAATTACCGTTACGAGCATTATTTTATAATCAAATCGATATTATGGGAACATCAATGGGCAGCAGTGAGGAATTTAATGAGATGATTCATTTTATAGAGGAACATAATATTAAACCAATCATTGATAAAGTATATCCATTAGAAGAAGCAATTCAAGCTTTAAATCGAATGCAGCAAGGAGAACAATTCGGTAATATTGCCCTACGTATGGAATGAAAATATGATTTCGTAGATAGTATATTTAAATGAACATGTTAAGTATTATATTCATACATGAAGTGTTTACCATACTATTTTAAAAATGTTTTTACAACCTTTATACATACTTAGCTCTTGTAAATAGTTTACACGATTGTCAAAATGAATAGTAATAAAAATGAAGAATTAGA
>NZ_ALBR01000038.1:0-9721 GCF_002081505.1 Bacillus sp. CDB3
TACAACTTTACGATCTTGTAAATAGTTACACGATTGTCAAATGAATAGTAATAAAATGAGAATTAGATGAGAAAAGTTTAAGCCCATTTTCATATTGATGTTGTATACTGTGTAAATCAAGAACACTTGTATCTTTATTTAAAGTACAATGAGAAATAATAAGGAGAGAGTAATATGAATTACACAGTATTTCAATGGATTAATAACTTTGCTGGATCATCCAAGCTATTAGATACGCTAATGATCGCTATTACAAATAGTGTTCCATATGTAGCTATTCTATTCATGCTTATCCTATGGTTCAATAATGGAAAGAAAGAGAATGCAATTAGAAAACAATATACAGTGTTATATACGACACTTTCAGTTAGTATTGCATTATTAGTAAATGTTTTTATACATGCGGTATATTACCATCCGCGTCCTTTTATAACACATCATGTAAATCAATTAGTACCGCATGCAGCAGATTCATCATTTGTAAGTGATCATTCTGTACTTGTATTTTCGATTGCTTTCGTATTTATTCTAAGAGGAGAAAAACTTAAATATATCGCGCTTATCTGGGCAATATTAGTTGGTGTATCACGCATGTACGTAGGTGTTCATTATCCTCTAGATATACTTGGTGCTGCGTTCTTAACATTTATTACAAGCGGTTTAGTAATGCAAAGTACACGTATATTTGAGCCGTTAGCAAAATTTATTTTCAAAATGTATGCACTAGTAGCAAAACGAGTTCCTTTTTTAGCGAAATATAATCATATAGCTTAATCGTAAGAACCTACAAAAAGTAGGTTCTTTTTATTTGAAAATTCTTAAATTTCACTTACCGTATTTTATATTAAAAATATAAAATACGAAAAAACAGATAACAATACAGCTAGTTTTCTTATTGTTATAGAGGAATTACTAAAAAAACTTCGAAAAATATAGTATCTAATATAATAAAGAACATATTTAAAAACACATCTTTGCATTAATACATTGGAAAAGAAAGGAGATAAATATGCATAAACTTCAAACGAATAAAGGCGCTCGATATATGATGATTGCTTTTATTGTTTTGTTTCTTACTATGCTTTTACGTATATTTTATATTCAAGCAGTAGGAGTCGTACATAATGTTAATGTAAAGGATCTTGCAAATGATCAACAAAACAAAAATGGAGTTTTGGAGGCAAATCGCGGGACGATTTATGATCAAAACGGTAAAGTATTAGTCCAAGACTCAACAACATATCGCATCGTTGTAAATTTAAAAGGAGCAGATAAATTAAAAGATAAAGAAGATACTGCACAACGTTTAGCAGATGCGCTTGAGGTTGATAAAGAAGAGATCATGAAAAATTTTCATGAAGGACGTACACAAGTTGAAATTGGTAAAATTGGACGTAACTTGTCTAGAGAAACGAAGGAAGAAATTAATAATTTGAAAATACCAGGTGTATCTTTCACAACAGAAAAAGCCAGAGTATATCCAAATGAAGATTTCGCCTCGTATATACTTGGTTTTGCAAGACCAGACGATAAAGGTAATGCGGAGGGGAAATTTGGGCTCGAAAAAAGTTTAGATAAATATTTGCGCTCTACAAATGGTAATGTTTCATATGTAGGTTCACGAAAAGGAATCCCACTTACAAATGACATAGGAAAAGTAGAACCCGCTAAAAATGGGAACAACGTATATCTCACATTAGATAAACAAATTGATAGTTTTTTAGAAGAAGCAATGAATAAAACGCAACAACACTATGAACCTTCTATGTTAATAGGTATTATAGCGGATCCAAAAACCGGGCAAATTTTAGCAATGTCTAGTAAGCCTAGTTATAATCCTAACAAAGGAGACATTGAATATTTTTTAAATGATCCAATTGCGAATGCATACGAACCAGGATCTACAATGAAAGTATTCACATTAGCTGCCGCAATTAATGAAGGTGTATATAATGGCAAAGAATATTTCCAATCAGGAAAATACGCAGTTGGTTCAGCAGAAATCAAAGATCATAATGGTGGATATGGATGGGGCTCAATTACATTTGATGAAGGGTTTGAAAGGTCATCGAACGTCGCCTTTTCTATTTTAGAAGACCAATTACTGAAACCAAATAAATTCAAGCAATATATGAATAAATTTGGTTTCAATCAAAAAACAGGTATAGATTTGCCTGGAGAAAGTAAAAATACATTATTGTTAAATACTCAAATCCAACAAGTTACTACTTCTTTCGGCCAAGGCTCTACTGTAACTCCTATTCAAATAGTACAAGCAGCCACAGCTATAGCAAATGACGGAAAAATGATGCAACCATATATTGTTGATAAGGTTGTAAATCCAACAAATAAACAAGTTATTATGGAAAATCAACCTAAAGAAATTGGGAATCCGATAAAAAAAGAAACCTCAGAAAAGGTAAGAGGCTTAATGGAGCGAGTAATAACTTCATCAAAAGGAACGGGAACGATGTATAAAATTGATGGTTATTCAATTGGCGGTAAAACAGGAACAGCGCAAATCCCCAATCCTGAAAATGGACGATATATGGAAGGAAAAGAAAATTATATTTTTTCATTCTTAGGAATGGCTCCAATTGATGATCCACAATTAGTCGTATATTTAGCCATTAAGCAACCTAAATTAAAAGGAAATGAATACGGTGCCCAGCCTCTTGCTGAAATTTTCAAACCAGTTATGAAAAATAGTCTAGAATATTTAAAAGTGAAACCATATACAGAAAAACAAATGACTGATGCAACGAAACAATCCCAATTAAAAGTACAAAATTATGAAAATCAATCGATGGTTACAGTAGAAAAAAGTGCAGAAAAAGAAAAACTTCAGCCAGTAATATTAGGAGAAGGAAAGCTAATAAAACAATATCCGCAGTCTGGCGAGGTAATGAGTGAAGGCGATCGTATATTTCTATTGGGGACTAACGCAAAAATGCCAAATTTAAAAGGGTGGTCAATGCGTGATGTTATGTATTTCTCTAAACTATTGAAATTAGATTTAAAAACTTCAGGGACGGGCTATGTAACAAATCAAAGTATTGAAAAAGGACAAGATTTACAAGAAGGTGATACTTTAGAATTAGAATTAGAACCGCCACTACAACCGTTAGCAGAGGCAAATACGAATTAATTCGGACATTTTGAAGGGCCTATATATAATAGGCTTTTTTTAGATTTTTAAGTAATTTCACGCACCGTAATTTTCAGAAAAAATAATAAATAAGACTATTAACGATAGCGCGACTTTAAATATCTGATTATTCGTTATTTACAGTTAGATAAATATGTGATAATATGGAAAAAATCAAATGCAGTGAAGAGAAGAGTAAATAAAATGAATTTTTCACAGAGAACTCCATTTAGCTGAAAAGGAGTAAAAATTCTTTATTGAACCAAACCTCTGAGCAGCACATCGGAACCTTTTACATGGGGGTGGTGTGACGGGAGCTCCCGTTATAGGGCTAAGGTATAATTAATACATGCAGTACCTTACAAGGTTAATATGGTGACATATTAACAAACTAGGGTGGCACCGCGATGATAAATCTCGTCCCTAAGACTAAAAAGTCTTGGGGGTGGGATTTTTTTATTGTTTTAAAACAATTTAGAAAGCGGGTGCCTAAAGTGAAAAAAATACTTGAAGATTGGAAATATCCTTTATTACTACTGTCCGGAGTAGGTATTGCAAATTTAGGTGCATGGATTTACCTAATAGCACTTAATGTACTTGTCTATAATATAGGCGGCTCAGCCTTAGCTGTTGCTACTTTATATGTGATAAAGCCATTAGCCACGTTATTTACAAACGCTTGGTCAGGAAGTATGATTGATCGTTTAAATAAACGAAAGTTAATGATTCACCTCGATATATATCGTGCAGTATTTATTGCTATTTTACCCTTAGTTCCATCCCTTTGGATTGTCTACCTCTTAGTATTTTTTATAAGCATGTCCAGTGCGATTTATGAACCAACTGCTATGACATATATGACGAAATTAATTCCAGTAGAGCAAAGACAACGTTTCAACTCACTACGTAGTTTAATAGGGTCTGGTGCATCTTTAATTGGTCCAGCGGTAGCGGGAATATTGTTAATAGCGAGTACACCAAATTTTGCAATATATATGAATGCTATAGCATTTCTGTTATCGGGGTTCATTACATTACTTTTACCTAATCTTGATAAAGAATACGATTCTAATACATCAAGTGATAAATTGTCTCTAGCCTTACTAAAAAAAGATTGGAACATAGTTTTAAGTTTTAGCAAAAAATCTGTGTATATAGTATGTGTTTACTTCTTATTCCAAGGGATGATGGTATTAGCTACCGCAAATGATTCACTTGAACTATCATTTGCGAAAGAAATTTTATTGTTAACAGAAAGTGAGTATGGCTTTTTAGTTAGTATCGCTGGAGCGGGTTTTATTTTAGGAGCCATAACAAATACAATTTTATCAAAAAAATTAGCACCTTCATTTCTAATTGGAATAGGATCATTATTCATTGCAATCGGATATTTGATTTATGCCTTTTCAAATGAGTTTTTAATGGCTGCTATCGGATTCTTTATTTTATCTTTCTCTATGGCATATGCAAATACAGGATTTTACACATTTTATCAAAATAATGTTCCTGTTCATATGATGGGACGGATCGGAAGTATATATGGGCTTGTTATTGCGGCAATAACCATTTTTATAACGATTCTGTTCGGCGTTGCAACTCAATTCATTTCTATACAACTTGTAGTCATTGTAGGAGTATTGGTAATGCTACTTATTACTATTATATTGTGTGCGTTTACCTTATTACCTTCAAGGTCCAAGGTATATTCAACTGAATCAATAGATTCGAAATAATTTTCTTTTTTACAATTAATGGCACGTAAGAAGAGGGTTCTTCCATCTATATATTGAAAAATAATTAGGTGGAAGAACATTATTGAATGATAAGGGTGGTTGTCATGATCAATACAAATGATGTGGTTGCGAAAATTGTCAAAGAATTACACCAAGAATTAGAGTTTTCCGGGGCAATCTTAATAAAAAGAGAAAATGACATTATCTACGAAAATTCGTTTGGATATGCTAACCGAAGTGAAGGTATAACCAATACACTACAAACAAGATTCGGAATTGCTTCAGGATGTAAAATATTTACTGCAATCGGCATATGTCAACTCGTTGAGAAAGGTTTACTTTCTTTTCATACAAAGTTAACAGATTGTTTAAGTATTGAATTTCCAAACTTCGATAAAGACATTACAATACATCAACTTTTAACGCATAGCTCTGGTATTCCGGATTATTTTGATGAAAGTATTATGGATAATTTCGAGGATCTTTGGAAAAAAACGCCGATGTATCTATTAAAAGGTTTAAGAGACTTTTTGCCATTATTCCAAAATAGCAATATGATGTTTGCCCCAGGAAGTAAGTTTCATTACAACAATGCAGGGTTTATCATACTCGGATTAATTATAGAACAACAGACAGGATTTGAATTTACGGAATATATAGAAAGGAATGTATTTGTTCCAGTTGGCATGAATGATTCAGGCTATTTCTCTTTAGATAATTTACCAAAACATACAGCTCTCGGATATATAAAGGATGTAAATAGTCAAAAATGGAGAACAAATTCATACTCTATACCTATTAAGGGAGGTGCTGATGGCGGTGCCTACGTTACCGCACCAGACATGTTGAAATTTTGGAAGGCTCTATTTAGCAATGAAATATTAAGCCACCAATTTACAAATTTACTTTTAACTCCTCATATTTCGGTGAATAATAACCAGTCTTACGGTTATGGAATATGGATTGAGAAAAAACAGAATACCATTTTTAAATACCATGTAATGGGCTATGACCCAGGCGTCAGTTTTCGTTCGGCTGTATACCCAGACTTAGGAATTTCATTAGTTATTCCATCAAATAAAGGGGCAGGACCTGAAAAATTCATGGTAGAAATAGAAGGAGCTTTTTAATTACATGGATATAAAAATTAGAGCATATAAAAAAGAAGACGAAATAGGCTGGGTACGTTGCCGTGCGTTATCTTTTTTAGATACAGCATATTATGATAACGTATTTAGAGAGAAAGAAAAATATGAAAATCCTGCTATTGAATTAGTAGCTGTATATGGAAATCAAATTGTGGGTTTAATAGATATCGAATACGAATTAGAAGAACGTACTGTTTGTTCAAGAGGGACTGGTCTTGGCGGTATGATTTGGCATATTGCAGTTCATCCGGATTTCCGTAGGATGAAAATTGGTGATCAACTATTACATGAAGCAGAAAAGTTAGCGAAAGAACTTAACCTAAATCGCCTGGAAGCATGGACTAGGGACGATCTATGGGTACATGGATGGTATGAAAAAAATGATTTTGTAAACGTAGATTCATATTTACACGTTTATTCCGATCATACAGACGAAATAAAAGGTGTAATAAATAGTAATATAAAACAGTTATATCCGGTTCAAACATTCGCTCATTACACAGGTGAAAATAAAGAAGAGATAAGGCAAAAGTTTAAACGGGTTCATGATTGTATCTGCTTTGAAAAATATTTTAGTTAATGTGTGATAAGCGATAAATTAAAAACCTTCGTTTAATTTACAAAATGAAGGTTTTCTTTAATGGACTGTAATTCTATACAGATAAAAAACAAATTATACGCACGTAAATTTTTCAGTTGGATATTTAAGTTGCAATTTGTATGGTTATATATAAAAATAATGATATGTAGTTTTGATATTGATCTGAAGGGATGTGTTAGCAGTTTGCATATGATCAGCGGTAGCGTGTTTATTGTTTTGGGAGTTATCTGTTATTTGATTGTACGAAGTATTTTAATTGGGATGAAAAATAAAAAGCATGTAAATTGGTGGAAAGAATTAATTAGTTTTCTATTTGTGGTATACATTTGTATGGTTGTTGCAGTAACTTTATTCCCTTTACCAATTGGTTTTCCTTCTAGTATTGAAAATCTTAGTCGTTCAGTCAATATTATCCCCTTTACATCAATTATTAAAGATATTGGTAAAATAGGGAGTGCTTATGATGGTGATGTCCTATTTATGACTAGTTTAATCGTAAGAAATGTAGGCGGGAATATTTTATTATTAATGCCTTTAGGATTTTTAGCACCAATAATATGGGATACATGTAAAAAGAGCAAAAATATAATTTTATTAGGTTTTGTTATATCAGTTTGTATTGAATTATTACAATTAATTGAGTCGTTATTTAGTGGATGGGGTCGCATTACTGATATTGATGATGTAACCTGTAACGTTCTAGGTTCTATTCTTGGATTTATTATTTATAAAATGGCTTTAAAACTAGCTGCTAAATTTAACATTCAAGTATTAGATAAGGCTAATTCTAAAGGTGTAGAATCTATTGATAACTAAAAGTTTAAACGAGTTGATGGATATACTTGTTTTGAATAAAGGTATTAAAAGACGTACGAGTAAAAAGTACGTCTTTTTACTTTTATAAATAATGCTTAAGACTGATGGAAGATTACATTCCATATTTTACAATTAAAAGTGGCTATTGCATTTCAAGTATGGAATAAAGAAAGGAGAATATAATTTTTAAAGGGAAACGTGTAAATAGGGGGAATTTAATTGGATATTATCGTTGTTATTCTTATTATAGTTTTAATGCAAGGTAAAGAACGTAAAGTGAAAATTAATCGTATTTGGCTCGTTCCAGCTTTATTGTGCTATGTAACAGTTCAGTCCATTGTTCACATGGAACAAGTAACTTTATTGCAAGGACTTCTCTTCGTTGCAATGCTTGGAATTGGATTGGCCCTGGGGATTATTAGGGGGAAATCTTTAACATTTCGGTTAGATAGTGAAACAGGTCATGTATTACGAAAAGGAAATTGGTTAAGTACAATTATTCTCCTTGTTATTTTAGGTGCAAAAATCGTGATTAAGCAAAGTATGTTTTCTGGCAGTACGCATTCCACATTAATGGTTGTAACGAATGCTTTTTTATGTATTACATTAGGTACCGTGATTAGTAGACGTTATTATATTTGGAAAAAATATAATGAATTAACACAAAAAGTAATAAAAATATTCATCCCTTGTTTATCAATACTGTGAACGGTAATACTAAATAACATTGAACTTTTACAACAAGGGATGATACTATGATATTCATTTACACAGATTTCGGCGGAACACATACAACATCACTAGCTGCAGCGTATCATTTGAATAAATTACCAACTGATCGTAAGCTAACGAAAGAAGAAATTTTGAATGTAGATTACTTCAATAAATTAAAAACAGAAGATATGGGGAAAATTATTTTTCATGGAATAGACGAAAATGGTAATCCTGTTTATACGATTGGATGCGGCGCATCAAAAGTTGTTGTACCTGCGATGAAACATTTAGGAGAGATTCTGCAAAAACATTATCAAAGTCATGAAAAGATTATTTTTTCTAATACATCACCAACAGTGCCTTTACCAATGACTTTCGGTGGTCTGTTTTCTAGAAGGTTCCACATTGACTTTATCGGAGTACCGTTACTTGTATGGGGAGCAAAAATTTGCTGTGATAACATACAAAGACTTGTTAATTATACGAAAGAAGCTGGCCGATTGACGAATGATTATGTTGTAATTTTAGATAATGAAACTTTTAAATAATGTATTATTAGGGGGAAATCGGGGAAATATCCTGATTTTCTTTTTATTTGTGAAATAGACAAACAATATTCACATTTATCATATATCTACTATAGCCAAAATATTAAAGTCCTGTTACTATTACAGGGGATATTCTCTTTTCATAAGATAAATATATAGAAAAGTCAGAAAAGAGGAATTGAATAAGGGAGGAACAACATGAAGCGTGTTGCTTGGATTACTGATAGTACAACTGCGAGTTTTACAACAGAAGGAGATAACTTTGTTATCCCAATTGAAGTTATTATCGATGGAGTGTCGTATAAAGATTGCGAAGAGGGAGTTCATGAACGTCTTTATGAAGCGTTAAATGACGGAAGAACGGTTACTACTTCACAACCTAACATAGGAGAAATGGTAGAGTTATTTACGAAATGCAAAGAAGAATATGAAGAAGGCTTTGCAATTGCTATTAGCGGAAAAGTAAGTGGGACCTATCAAAATATGAAGCTAGCTGCTGATATGGCAGGTTTCCCTTTAACTGTATTAGATAGTGAAACGACAAGTTATCCAATGGATGAACTTATGAGAAAAGCTAAAACGTTATACAATGATGGTATGACTTTACAAGATATACACAAAACATTAGTAGATGAAAAAAGAAGACCTTATTATGTATTTCCAAAGAGCTTAAAAGGTTTATATGCAAGTGGTCGTGTAAAGGGAGTTCAATTTTTACTTGGAAGTTTATTAAGTGTCAACTTAATCTTAGAAGTAAAAGGCGGAGAACTTTTACTTGAAAAGAAAGTGCGTAAAATACAAAAATGTAGAGAATACATTAAAAATGAGCTTGAAAAAGAATTACCAAAAGTACTTCATATGTTCTATGCTAACGATAAAGATGGAGCTGAGGAATGGATTTCAGATATTAAACAATCATTCCCTGAAATGGATTTCAAACTGTATCCATTACCAATTTCATTTGCTGTTCATGCAGGTGAAGGAACAATTGCAATAAGTTATTATAAAAAAAC
>NZ_ALBR01000039.1:0-38287 GCF_002081505.1 Bacillus sp. CDB3
AGCAACTGAAACTTCGAATTCGATTTTAGGGATAGATTTAAAAGTACTTCATTTATTTAAATGTTTTAAGTGTAACGGAAATTTAATTCTTGAAGATGGTATTATCAATAAGAACCAAATTGTTGAGGGAAAGTTAATTTGTAATTGTGGTGAGGAATACGCGATTATTTCCGGGATTTTAACAGCTGGAAAATTATTTAAGGCGTATGAAAGGATATCACTTGAAGAGTCTATTTCAGATTATATCCATGAAACTGATACCACCTTTTTGGAGAATATACAAAGAGGCGGCGAATGGGCAAAAAAGAAATTAATACAGCTAGATTTAAATAACAAGATATTACTTGATTTAGGATCGGGTCTGGGGTTCTTTTTACGAAATGTTTATGAAAAATTACCGGAAGATTGTTTATACATTGCTGTTGATCGAGATTTGAATAAACTTCTATTTTTAAAAGATGTAATTGAAAAAAGAAATCCTAAAAGAAACATTTTATTTATATGTGCTGATTTTTTAAGTATACCTATTCAGAATCATTCTGTTGATATTGTAATTGATCAGTCTGGTACAAGTAATTATAGTTTTGAACATGAGGATTTTTTATTACTCGAATTAAATTCCCTTTTTAAACACGATTGTTATTTATTAAGCTCATTTATTTTATTTAATAATTTCAGCATAAATAGCCAAATTCCAACTAGATTTCGAGAAAATTTTATGTCTTCAAAAGTTAAGGGAGAAATACAAAAGCTGCAGTTTAATTCCATAGATGAAAGAACTTCAAAATACATGAATCGAGGCGGAAAATACGAAAATTTCTTTGTTTATGGAGAAGAAACATATACATATTCATTTTTCGGAAAAAGATGGGGTTAACCCCATCTTTTTTAATTTTTCTTTTAAAAGTTTTTAATAATAGCATATTGATATTGGGTTGACCCGAGAACTTACACTGTACGTAATACAAAGTTCAGTGGGAGGGAAGAGTTATGGGGAGTTTACGATTACATTTAGAAAATAAAAAAAGCAATCAAGAACTAAGAAATATTTGCCTCTATTCAATTGCGAAAACAGTATCTATATTTGGTAGCTCTATTTATAGTTTCGCATTAGGATTATATGTTTTACAAATAACCGGATCAGCATTAAATTTCGCGATTACGCTCATATTAGGGACTATTCCAATGATTGTTATGAATCCATTTGCCGGTGTAATTGCTGATAAGGTTGATAAAAAGAAACTGGTTGTTTGTATGGATCTACTAAATGGAGGCTTATTAATTGCTGTTTATATAGTAAGCAGCAATTACGGATTAAACTTATTCATTATTTATGCTACTACCTTTCTTTTGTCGGTATTTACAACATTTTTTGGGATAGGATTAGAAGCTGCAAAACCAAATATCGTCTCTAAAGAGCGGCTTATGAGTATTAACTCTATAAGTAAAATTATCGATTCTGTATCTTTAATTCTCGGTCCTATGTTAGGTGGCATCGTTTTTGCAGTCTTTGATATTAAAATTTTTATAATTATAAACGGTATTTCATTTATTCTTTCGGGTATATCCATATTATTTATTCATTTTAAACTGTTCGGATTCAACATAAATGAGGAATGTCCAAAAAGGAAAATTAATTTTATTAAAGATATAAAAGAGGGGTTTTCATACTTAATTGAAAAAGAAAGCTTAAAGAATACTTTACGAATTTTAATTTCACTTAATTTCTTCTTAGGGTTTGCTGTAACTGTTCCATTGCCATACATTATTAACACAGTTCTCAATCTTAGTTCTAAGCAATTGGGTATCATTCAAGGGACTTTTCCAGTAGGGATGATAATTGGTGCAATTTTAGTAAAAAAGATAACTGATCGTTTTTCTTACTCTTATCTTTTGAAAAAGCTAAGTTTTATGTTGGCAGTTTTTATGATTATTTCAGGAATTCCAGTTTTATTTAAAAGTTTTGAAGTGGATGGTTTTGTATACGTTATTACGTATTGTGTTGTTATGTTCTTTTTAGGGCTTATTATAGCACTAATTGATATTCCTTTAATTTATTTCATGCAAAAAGAGATTCCGGATAAATATAGGGGAAGAGTGCTTAGTATTGGATTAAGTTTAGGGAAAATGATGCAGCCAATAGCACTCGCAATATCAGGTATATTATTAAACTATATTCCAGCCTATACTATTCCAATTGTAGGAGGAATCTTATATTTAATATTGAATAAGGTTTCTTCAAATCGTTTAACATTAGAAGTTCATTCGAAAGATTATAGCGCTTAGTAGTTTCTTAGTTTATTTATAGAATGGATATCACCATTTAGCTAAAAAAAGCAAATACCCCGAAACGAAAAAATGAACTACTATGGACAATTATGAAAAGATTACATTTCAGTTTTGGAGATAATTCAAAATTGTAGGTTGCTGAGTATGAATGCTATTTCTAAATATAATAAGAAAATTTAACTTTATTGATTGACCTTCCTCTTACAGGAACCAGTATATTTAAAGCAATTAATAACAGGAGGTGATTGTTATGCTTTCAATTGGTGAGTTTTCAAAAATATCACATCTCACAATGAAGACGCTGCGCTACTATGATGAAATTGGACTTTTAAAGCCTGATTTCATAGACGCTAAAAATGGCTATCGCTACTATAATATTTCTCAATTAGAAACAGCTTTATTGATTACACGATTAAAAACCTATTTATTTTCACTGGAAGAGATTAAAGATCTTTTAACAAATTGGGGGAATACTGAGTTTCTTAACTCTAAAATGAAAGTCAAACAAGAAAATCTAACACAACAAATAACATTTTATTCTTCTGTATTAAAAAAGTTAACGCTTGATATTCAACAATTAGATGAAGATGAAAGTATCATGGGTTACTTAAATCATATTGAGATTAATCTTGTAAATCACTTAACCTATAATATATTATCTCAGCGAAAACAAATGAATACCGCTGATTTTTTAACGCATTTTAATGAGTTGTTTAGTAAAATTTCATTTGAAAATTTACTACCTATTGCAAAACCACTTGCTATATTCCATAGTTCAGAATATGTACCTGAAAGTTATGATGTAGAAATTGCGATTCCTCTTGCAGAGGCCACAAATAAAACAAAAGTGTTTAATCCCGGTCTTTGCGCAATGGCTAAACTTATTAGTTCTTACGAAGAATTACCTTCTATTCATACAAAACTACATGTATGGATTAAAGAAAATAACTATAAACTGAATGGCGCTCCGTTTGAAGTTTATAAAACGAATCCTTATAGCACACCGGTGGAGAATAATATCATAGAAGTATATTTTCCTATAAAATGAATAAATGAAGGGACGTATCACAATGTATGGTATAAACCGGCCAACGATAAAAGAAATAATCTTCATTTTAGTTGCTGAGATTATCTATTTAATCATTGCATATTACTTACTATTCATTACTAATTTCAAGCCAGGCATTTCAATAGGGCTTTTTATAGCTTTAATTATTACCGCTTTACGATTAACAGCTATGATGTTTATATGGTTGCCTAGAGGTATTGCATGGCAAGAAGCCATCATGAACAGTATTGCTTTTGGGATTTATTATTTAGGTTTTCCCATTTTAATGATTACTAGTAAACAGGATTCAAACTTAATAGTGCTTGTTATAGGGTGGATATTATTTTTAGGAGGGAGTATATTAAACACAGTTTCAGAGTTACTTAGAAAACCTTTTAAAGACAATCCTGCAAATCAAGGTAAGCTATATACAGGCGGTTTATTTAAATATGCAATTCATATTAATTATCTTGGGGATTGCCTTTGGGTATTAGGCTTAGCGCTAATCTCTAACAATATTTATAGTTTGCTAATACCTCTAGGCCTATTCATAGTATTTGTTTTTGAATATATTCCAAAATCTGATGATTACTTACAGAATAAGTACGGAGAACAATTTACAGTATATAAACAGAAAACAAAAAAACTAATACCGTTTATTTGGTAAATTAATTTCATAAATTATAAAAAACGCAGGATCACCATCCTGCGTTTTTCTTATCGTAATTCAGCTGTTTTTCTAATAACAATCTTATCAATATCATCCTCTTCATCACCAATAAATAATCCACGTTCTTTTAAATATGTTTCGAAGTATAAATCTGCTTCTGCACGTTCATCGTATGGCTTTACAGAAAGAACGAAACCTAATTTATTTTGCTCCTCTAAATGAGAAGTGGAGATGTAAGCTGGTACATTGTGGCGTAAAAAGAGCTCTTTAACCGGAATAATCATATCTTTCATTAATTTAGTTAACATACCCATTTCAAACTCAAAATTAAAGCGATCTATACTAGATAAATCCGCGAACACTACACCAATAAAACCTGTATTAAATACTTCTTGATATTCTACTTCTTCGTTACCGTAAAAATTCTTTTCAATTAAATAATTTATAAAATAAGAAACACCATCACTTTGTTCAAAAGGTTTTGTTGAAAGAACGAAGCCGATTTTCTTTTGTTTATGTAAATACACACATGACATGTATGCAGCGATATTATGTTCTTTAAATAATGCACTCGTTGCTCCAGATAAACCATCTAATACGTGATGAACAATTTGAAGTTTTTTACGAGCGAAATAATAGGATTTCTTTTGTAACTCCAATGTATCAATAAAGACAGAGCCGATAAAGCCTGTATTTGAAATAATAGGTGTTTGCTTTTTTCTTCCTCTGCGCTTTGCTTGAGTCATTGTTAAAATCATCCCTTCATGTACAATTAAAATAAAAAAGAACGTTTGTTCGTATATTTATATTTTACTATTAAAACGCTCTAAAGTAAAGGGTTTTTGATGAAAAAACAACAAAAAAGACACCTGTAAAAGGTGCCTTAAACGCTGTAGGGAAGAGGGTTCATCCCAACTATTTATATTATGATACAGAAACAATCTCTTCTGTATCTTCTACATCTAAATGACAGTCCATAGTACGAACATCTTGATCCTCATGACTTCCGAAATAAATAGTAATTTTCATATGTATCGCTCCTTTATTCTAGGAATACCTAAAATAATTACTAGTAATGTTAATATTTATTATATACCACTTTTTTCATTCCGACAACGTTATATCATTTTTAATTCTTTTAGGGCGCAAAGAGTGATTTATAGAGATATTTTTATAGAAATAGGTACATTTCCTATATGTTATATTTAATACTGAAGGATTCGAATACGAATTTTTATGAAAGGAGCAAAATTAATGAATTATAAACAGTTACTAATAGATAATTTCACATATAAAACCTCATATATTGCGCGGCAGGTACATGGAATGGATGTAAAAGAAATGAAGGATTACATTACTGTCGACTGCGGATTACCTGCAGATACATGTAATATTATTACACTACTAAATAGTAATGTAACGGAAGGGATCGAGAAATTATATAAGGAGGTAGAATGTTATAATCAAAAGAAATTTCCAATGAGTGTTTGGTTTGGATGATAAGCAAGAACAGACTATAAAAAGCGAATTAATCAAACTTGGTTTAAAAGAAGCAGAACAGAATATCGCGATGGTAGCAGACTTAAGAAAAATTCATCCAACAATAGACATTCCAATAGGTTTTACAATACAAAATGCAACATCGCCAGAACAAATACAACAATTTGGCGAAACGTTAGCAGCTTTATTCGGTACATCAACAGAAGGTACTCACGTACAAGCATACTATAATCAAATTGCTTCTTTAGATTTATGGAATAGTGATGCCATGAATCTATACTTAGGCCTTTATAAAGGGAAGGTAGTATCTGTTGGCTCTTTAGTTTGTACGGAAGATAGCGTCGGTATTTATGATATAGCGACTAAAGAAGATATGAGAGGAAAACGATTTGGTTCTACTATGTTTAATTTCCTGCTTCAAGAAGCAAAACAACTAAAAGATACTTACTGCATATTACAAGCTTCACCTGATGGAATAAATATTTATAAAAAATCTGGCTTTCAAGTTGTAGGACAAATGACAGTTTTTGAAAATCGACATTTAATTGAATAATTCATCCAAATCAAATCGCTTTAAATATAGGAGTAAACATACCGTTATGAAGAAAATATCTATAATTACAATCATCTGTTTCTTTATTGTAATTAGCACTTTTGTTTTTCAGCAAGTAAATGAACAAAAATATACAAAAGCTATTAATCAATCAAATCATATTAAAAACATCGCGCATAGAGGGGCTTCTGCATATGCACCGGAACATACATTAGAAGCGTATCAATTAGGACAGCAATTAAAAGGTGACTATATAGAAATAGATCTCCAAATGACAAAAGACGGACATTTAGTAGCTATGCATGATGAAACATTAAACCGCACAACAAACGGTACTGGTTTTGTAAAAGATCATACATTAGATGAAATAAAACAACTGAATGCAGGTTCTTTTTTCAATAAAAAGTATCCAAAGTTAGCAAAGAAAGAATTTGAAAATGCTAAAGTTCCAACACTAGAAGAAATTATTGAAACGTTTGGACATAATGCTAATTATTATATCGAAACAAAATCACCATATGAATATCCTGGAATGGAAGAAAAGTTATTAGAAATTATAAATCTCTATCAAATAAGTGATAAAGTTATTATTCAATCATTTAGTGAAGAAAGTCTACGAAAGACTCATAGTTTAAATGCCAATATACCGTTAGTACAATTATTATCATATAAAAAAGCAGTTCAATTAACAGATTTAGAAATAAAAAACTATAAAACATACTGCATTGGCCTAGGCATGAACTACAAATATATTGATGCAGTCTATGTGAAAAAAATAAAGAAACATGAATTAGAAGTTCATCCATTTACAGTAGATAATGAAAAAGATATGGAAAAGTTACTAAAATGGGGTGTAGACGGGATGTTTACTAATTATCCGGATCGTTTGCATTCAATATCGCCTTAAAAAAATCATAAATAAAAAGAATCCAAGTATTATTGGATTCTTTTTATTTTCACTTCCTGGTTATCCTTATAAAAATAAGATGTTCCATTCTATTTTTACAAAATAAATTAGAAGGTAATTAAACTGTAATTAATTTTACCTTTGTTTTTTATACCTTTTTGATACACTAGATACAAGAGGAATGCCAATTAGGGTAGGTAAGAACCAAAACCATATTGGTGGTAGTAAATTTATAATAGGAATATACATCCCAATGTTCACTAAAAGTGCGGTCACTGCACCAATGTAGGAGCCTAGCATACCTCTAATATGATGCCCTAGCCAATTTTTCCATCGCTGTTTTCTTGCGAGATATCCGTAAATCGCAAATGAATAGGAGATAATTGCTACATAAAATAAATATGCGATCTCATCCCAGTTTATAATGGACAATATAATTGCAGTAAGAGTTATTACAACATAGGATGCATGATATATTTCGCCCCATTCTGTATGCTTTCCTTTCTTTTTTTGAGCAACCATCGCTACAATTCCCGTAATTAAACATATGGTTCCAAATAATATGTGAATGGTCAAAAGAATATTGAAAACGCTCATGATAATTCCTCCTTTTTATTTTTATAGTATTGCAGTATAGGAGAAAAGTTGAAAAATATAGTTAGTTCGGCTTAATATATTGAAATATAGGTACTCCTAGAACAAAATGGAATGATTAAATTTTTTCTCAAATTTAGTGAGACGAGTATTACGTTAAATGAAGGAGAGACTTTTATGTTTACATCTATTACATATTTACAATCTGGGAATGATAAGCAACAAAAAGTTTACGAAGTTATGAATAAACTAAACATAATGAAGGATTTAGCTTTATATAGCCCTGTACTTTGCGGGACAATCCCTATTAGAATTGATACCCTTCATTCTGACTTAGACATTGTAATGGAAGTACATAATTATGATGTTTTTGAACAGGAAATTAGATCTTTATATGGTTCATATGAAGGTTTTGAAATGAAAAAGAAAACATTAGAAATATCTTAACAATAAAGGCAACTTTTCAATTTGAAGGTTTTGAATTTGAATTATTTGGTCAACCGCGGCCAGTGCGTAACCAAAATGCATATAAACATATGATAGTGGAGCACATGCTATTAATGCAGCACCCACACATTAGAGAAGAAGTAATTGAATTAAAAGAACAAGGCGTAAAAACAGAACCGGCTTTTGCGCAAGTATTAAAAATTGACGGAGATCCTTATGAAGAACTTATTTTATTAGGACAGGAAATGAGATTGTGGTAAATAAGGTACACAAAAAATCCTCTTTATATAAAAGAGGATTTTTATTATGCCATTAACTTACGAATCAAATTACTTAATATATAAATACCTTGAGCAATTTGTTCAGTGGAAGCATATCCATACGATAAGCGTATGCACTGATCCGATTCTTCTTCATAAATACGTCCTGGGTTTAAAAGTACTCCCTTTGATAGGGCCTCTGAAAACAGTTTTTTCATTGGAATGTTAGGTACAACCGTTAGCCATATAAAAAATCCACCACTTGGGATATCCCAAGTAGCAATATCTGCACAATACTTGTCTAAAGCTTGTAACATCATTCGTCTGCGCTCTTTCAGGTGGATCCTTACGTTCGCAACGTGTTCTTCATAAAAGCCTTTACTTAACCATTCCGCAGCAACTCTTTGAGATAAAGAACTCGATCCATAGTCTGTTTGCATTTTTATGTCTGATAATCTATCAATAACTGGCTCTGGTCCGATAATCCAACCAATTCTAAGTCCTGGACTAAGCGTTTTAGAGAGACTACCAATATATAATACATGTCCATGTTTATCCATTGATTTTAACGGAGGTGGAGGTAGTTCATCAATCCATAACTCACGATAAATGTCATCTTCAATGATAGGCAATTGTTCTTTTTCGCAAATTTTTAGTATTTCTTTTCGACGCTCTTTGGACATTAATGCACCCGTTGGATTTTGAAAACAAGGAATCGAATATAAAATATTTTTCTTTTGACTATAATTAATTCGTCTTATCAAGTCATTAGGAAAAATGCCATGATGATCCATCTGTATTCCAGAAAGGTGAATATTAGCCGATTGAAATACATGTAGCGAATATAAGTAAGATGGTTGTTCAAGTAAAACAGTTGATTCTCTATGTAAGAGACCGATTGATATTAATTGTAATGCCTGCAATGCACCAGAGACTATTAATACAGAACTTGGAGATGTATTTATTCCGAATGATTTTACATAATTACTTATCGCTTCACGTAAAGGGAAATATCCTTTTTGTTCCTCGTATCCGAAATAATCTAGCTCCTCACATACGTTTCCCATAATGAATTTCATGGTTTCTAACGGGAAAAGATGAGGTGCAAGTTCTCCTTTACTAAGATGAATGAATTTTTTATTTGCTTTTGCTTCATTAATTTCTCGAACCATTAATTTACTAGGTTTATGAATACCGGCTTTCACATATTCACTCCAATCAGGCGGGGGATTAGTCGCTAATAATGACCATGTATTATTCATTACAATTGTTCCCGCTCCAACTTTCCCTTGAATTAAACCATCTGCCATAAGCTCTTCTAGCGCAGTTATTACAGTACTACGATTAACATGAAATAAATTCGCTAACTGCCGCTGACTAGGAATCTTACTTCCAATTGTCCATTCTCCGTTTTCAATCTTTTCCTTCATATAGTCTATTATTTGTCGATATTTTGGCGGTCTTTTATCGGTAGACATATTAAAAAACTCCCTCATTCATTTTAAAAATACAAAGTGGTTGGTTTTTTCGAGGAATAACTGGTTGAAGACATTGTATCAACTATTAAATATGATGAAAAGAAATAATTGGTAATTAAAAAATGGCTGGTTTATTGGAGAGGGAGAGAAAATATGCAGAATAAAAAATGGAATTCTCGTATTGTATGTGCTCACGCTTTTACAATTCTTATATGGGGGACAGCTTTTCCAGGAATTCGTATGGGGCTTGAAGCTTACACGCCTGAACACCTTACACTACTACGATTACTGATTGCTTCTTTAATTCTTATTCTGTTTTCGTTAATATACAAATTACGTTTACCTGACTTAAAAGACATTCCAGTAATTTTTATATTTGGCGCTCTAGGATTTACTATTTATCATATTGCACTGAACTACGGTGAGAAGAGTGTGAATGCTGGACCTGCTAGTTTAATTGTATCTGTAACACCTATATTAACGGCAATTCTTGCTTCTGTTTTTTTGAATGAAAAAATGAAATTAAATGGTTGGATCGGTGGTGTAATTAGTTTAGCAGGAATTTCTTTTTTATCATTAAATCAAGGAGATTCCATTCAATTGAATAGTGGGGTATTCCTTATATTATTAGCGGCATTTTCAGAAAGCCTATATTTCGCTTTCCAAAATTCGTACTTAAAAAAATATGGTTTCTTGCCATTTACAATATATACAATTTGGTCTGGTACTGTATGTATGCTTATTTTTTCACCTGGGATTTATGAAGAAATCGTAGCAGCTCCTATAGAAATTACTTTGAGCGTTATATATTTAGGTGTGTTTCCGACAGTACTTCCGTACATTGCATTAGCATATATTACATCCCATGCCGGTGCATCTGAGGCAACTAGCTCTTTATATTTAACACCAGTAACTGCGTGTTTTATCGCTTGGATATGGTTAGGAGAGGTGCCCACTTTTATTTCGATAGCTGGAGGAATCATTACTATACTTGGAGTTGTGATTGCTCATTTAACATTTAAAAAAGATAATTATAAGCAAATCGAGAGCGAAAAAGTATGGTAAGACTCTTCTGCAAGTAGTTGCAACTTGAAAGTAACAATATTGAATTAATATGGGGTTTTTAATATAGGTATAATGGAAAATATCTATATTAAAATGTACTAGTCCAGCATTTGTACGGAATTTAATTATACTGTTAGATGATTACCAGAGTAAGAACTAGTATAATACTAGTTCTTTTTATCGACACACTACTCACCATTAATATTTGCTTAGAATTGTATAGATTTAAATTTTTTCCACATATACATAATTATCTTACCTATGAAAGGGGAACGTTTCTTGAAGAAAGTTTTATTTTTCGGAGACCCAGGTATTGATGATTCATTTGCAATTATGTACGGATTACTACATCCTGAAATTGAAATTGTTGGTATCGTAACTGGATATGGAAACGTTGAACATATACATGCCGCTCATAACGCAGCTTATATTTTACAGTTAGCAAACAGACAAGATATTCCTGTAATTAGCGGGGCAACAAAGCCACTTACAAATGAAATTACAACGTATTACCCTGAAATTCATGGGCCAGAAGGTTTAGGACCCATACATGTACCGGAAAGTGTGTTATCTATTCCGATATACAATTTTGGTAGTATTGCTGCAATTCTTGTAAAGTATGGAGAAGATCTAACAATTGTCGATGTAGGAAGATCTACCTCGTTAGCAATTGCGTTTAATTTATGGAACGACTTGATGTTAAATGTAAAAGGAATTTATTTTATGGGTGGTGTCTTTTTAGAAGCAGGGAATGTTACTCCATTAGCAGAGGCAAACGTGTACGGAGATCCTATAGCAAGTCAAATTGTATTTCAGCAAGCGAAAAATATAACGTTATTCCCTTTAAATGTAACAAATAAAACAGTTTTAACCCCAAATGTATTTACTTATATTTTAGCTAATACAAAAAATTCATTTAAGCCAATTATGAAACCAATGTACGATTATTATTTATCAGCATACCAAAAGCTCAATCCATCTATTGAAGGGCCATTATTACACGATGTACTTGCTATAAGCGGTTTGGTGAATCCTACTTTTTTAAATTACACATCCCGAAAAGTGACTGTGGATATATGCGGTGAAACGAAGGGACAAACTTTTGCTGATTTTCGCCCACACTCTAAATCTGAAGGGGCGCGTATAGCGTTACAATTAGATGAGGAAAAATTTATACAGGATTTTATGAAAATCATGTTATAGGTTGATGTCGAAAAAGGGAATCATTTCACTCCGTTGAATATAAAAGGTAAATTCTCTTTTTAAAGGAGCTTAAAATAGTGAACGTCCAATTAAAAATTGTTACGAGAGAAAATTGGGAAGATGCATTAAAGTTACAAGTTAAAGAAAATCAAATGCAATTTGTTCCGGCAGTGGCAGTATCACTTGCTAAAGTATACATAAAACCAGATGGTGAAAATGTCGAATATATTCCATTGGCTATATATGATGGTGACCTTATAGTCGGTTTTATTATGCATGCTTTTGTACGTGAGTCAACCGATATGTATTGGATTAACGGATTTATCGTTGATGAAAAAGAACAAGGAAAAGGATATGGAAAAGCAGCATTACAGGAAATCATTAACTTAATAAAAAATAACTTTAAAGAGTGTGAGGAAATTAGATTAACTGTCCATAAAGATAATATTTCTGCAAAGAAACTATATAAATGTTATGGTTTTAAACCATCAGGAAATGTATATGACGGTGAGGAAGTATATCGCTTATTGTTGAATTAAAGATGTGCGATTTTCAATAAAGTTATATCGTGTATTTATAGTGAAAAGGTAAAGAACATCTAGAATTGGAAGATCGATTAAGAAACTGATTAGAAACAATAAGTTGTTTCGTTAAAGGGCCCTATTGCGGAGAATTGGTTTTACTAATCCATATAAATTATCGCAAACTGAATTCACGCAATTATTTAAACATTTTATTATAAAACAGTATTTATATATACTTAAACTATCATTAATAAAAACATCAATGGAGGAACTATTATGAAAGAGAGCAATAAAAAAGAGTTGTCACTAGAGCAACGTGAAGAATTAATACAAACATTGAAAGATCGTTTTGAGAATAACATAAACCGTCATAAAGGGCTAGAATGGGCTAATGTTCAATCAAATCTGGATGCTAATACTGAAAAGTTGTGGTCGCTCAATGAAATGGAACGCACTGGTGGTGAACCTGATGTTGTTGATTTTGATAAAGAAAAAGGCGAATACATTTTTTATGATTGTTCAGCAGAAAGTCCTAAAGGTCGTAGAAGTGTTTGTTATGACCTTGAAGCGCTAGAATCAAGAAAGAAACATAAACCAGAAAATAACGCTATTGATATGGCAGCTGCTATGGGCATTGAACTATTAACGGAAGAAGAATATCGTACGTTGCAAAATATTAGGAATTTCGATTTGAAGACATCGAGTTGGGTGCAAACACCTTCTGATATTAGAGAACTTGGCGGTGCCCTTTTTTGCGATTATCGCTTTGGACACGTCTTTGTGTATCACAATGGGGCAGAATCTTACTATGCCGCAAGAGGCTTTCGTGGTTCGCTAAGAGTCTAAAATTTGTACAGGCAGGTAAATTTGAAATAGAGAATAGATTTGCCTAGGGAAAAGTAGTGATTGCATTCTTTTGCTATCGGTTTCGATTTTGAGTCCGCGAAGAATAGGGCTAATCAAACCTTTTTGTAAAAGAATGAATCAACTAAAAATATTAAGAGTATGTTTTGATGATTTATTTTCATAAACATACTCTTTTTTAGAATCGTTTATCAAGTTTATTAGTTTCAATTAAATTGTAAACGCGAACATGTAAATGTACTCTTGCAGTTATTCATAATGTTCATCCATATGAAACACCTATGATTTATATTATCCCGCTTTTAAATGACAATTTTTGAGCAAGTATAAAGTGAATGATTAGGAGGAATACGAAATGAAAAGTAAATTCCATCATATTGTACGAGCAATCATGATAAAAGATGAAAAATTACTAGTTGCTGAATACATAGGACATCACTATTTTTTACCCGGTGGCCATGTTGAGATTGGGGAATCAGCAGAGAATGCACTAATAAGAGAGTTACGCGAAGAACTTGGAGTAACATGCAGTATAAAACAATTTTTAGGCGTCATAGAAAATAAATGGCAAGCTAAAGAAACTCTCCACCATGAAATTAACCACATTTTTGAAATAGATTCTAATGAATTGAAATCTGATTTTACTCCAATATCTAAAGAGTCCCATTTAGCATTTCACTGGATTGATTTTAATAAAGAAAACATAAATTCTTATACAATAATGCCGGCACCTTCAGTAAAAGAATTACTAGAAAGAAAATTAAGTGATGAACTATTAACTTGCTGGATTAGTAACTTTTAATTGACTCTATTTATATTAATTACGTCCACTAAAAGAATATAAAGAAAATAGGCTCATAAACAAGGTACATCACCTAGTGTAAAGTCATATTTTGTTGATGTACGCATTTAGTCTATAGCCTTATTTCTACTTTATTTTTAAAAGTAAATAAAGTTAAAAGTATGGACGGAATTTACATTTGTAAATGGAGGGTTTCATAATGAATGAGTTTCAACAAGAACTACAAGCATTAAACCTTAATGATTATCAACCTGGTAATGTTGTGTATTGGGATCAGCAACAAAATCAATATCCATATTATTACATCCAAGACGATGCACGTCGTTGTGGCGGATGCGGTGGACGTTGTGGTGGCTGTGGTGGTCGCTGTGGTGGTTGTGGCGGTGGACGTTGCGGTGGTTGTGTAGGTTGCGTTGGCTGTGTAGGTTGTTTCAGCTGTTCTAATTGCTGGAGCTGGTGGATTATTTAAGTACAGAATAATATTTCACATGAAAGAAAAGTGTAAATACCAGTTTATGTTGTATTAACGCTTTTCTTTCATGCTGTCATTTTTTCGTTTTCATTTTAGGGGGAAATTTATTTGTACAAATATGAGAAATTAATTTCATGGGTAGAAAATATTAAAGAGACAAATCAAAGTTCTGCGGCAGCACTTTGCATTATGAAAGATAATAAGATTGTGCTAGAGCATTATAGTGGAACGCATTCAAATACTCCTACTAGCAAAAAAGTAAACTTATCTTCACAGTTCAATGTCGCTTCCGCAAGAAAAAGCTATTTAGGATTAATGGTAGCTCATGCAGTTTATGAGGGGAAAATAAAATCTCTTGATGACGAGGCAGTAAATTATTTTAAAAAACATGATCCTTCATTACTCGGTAAGACAACGATAAGACACTTAGTAACCCATTCACACGGTTTAAATGAAACCGATGAGGGGACAGTTTTTCGTGAATTTGAGCCGGGACAAGCTTGGGCGTACAGAGATATTAATGTAAGAATGGTGACGCAGCTTATTTATCAGCTGTATAATAAGAGTTTTCCTGAATTGTTAAAGGAGCGTGTATTCCTACCTGCCAACTTCAATGAAACTGGATGGAGAATAGAACATGATGAAAATTTAGTTAAGGTTATTGTAAATCCAACTGAAGATGCTATAGAAAGTATCGGTGCAGTAGATGATGGCTCCGAGAAAAATTTGTTTGTCTCTGCGAGAGAATTTGCATACTGGGGGAACTTGCATTTAAATAACGGGTTCTTAAATGGTAAACAAATTGTGCCAAAAGAAGTTATAGAACTTGCTACGAGCATACAAAATCCAGCGTATAAAAATAAAGAACTACCTCAAAACGGGTTGTTTTGGTTCGTTCAAAATGAACCTGCTTTACTTAGCGAACTTGGTGAGCGAGTTCCGAAAGGTTCTTATCAAATATTAGGAATTACAGGACCCACGATATTAGTCATTCCAGAATATAATGTCGTCGTTGCTAAAATGTACAATAAAAGATACAACTATGGTGGAGACAATTATTTATATTATTTACGTGAATTTAGCAATTTAGTCGCTGATACATTTAGCAGCAGTATAAATAATACGATTAGGGCATAACTACTCCTATAATAAAAAGGAGTGAACTATAATGAAAAATGAAGTGAATAAAAATAAAAAACAAAATATAAAGCATGTAAACACAGAACAAAATGCGATTTATAGCGATCCGAAAGATGCAGCAAATATGCAAACTGTACCGCAGCCGAAAGACTTCGAGGAAATCGAATATTAATTTCCTCTCCGACTTATTTATGAAAGAAAAATACGTCTTAAGTCTCATCACTTTCAGCAAATTATTTGATAACATATGTACATAAGCATTTGAAAATGTCTTATCTTAACAAAGCTTTCTTTAAATACATCTGTATATAACCTACAAAGAGGCACTTCTTGATGAAGTGTCTTTTTGTGTAAACTAACTTAATTTCCATTTTCCGTACGGTATCGTGCAATTTATCATGGATATACTAATTGTGAAAATTCATGTCATGATAAAAGAAGGGGACAGTTAGTATGAAACAATCATCTATAAATCCGTTGCTAATTGTTCTAGGTACAATCATCGTTCAAATTGGCCTAGGAACAATTTACACATGGAGTTTATTTAACCAACCCCTTGTAAGTAAGTTTGGATGGAACCTCAATTCAGTCGCGATTACTTTCTCAATTACGAGTTTTTCTTTATCATTCTCGACTCTATTTGCAGGAAAGCTACAACAAAAATTTGGACTCCGTAAACTTATCGCTACTGCAGGAATTGTTTTAGGACTCGGTTTAATACTTAGTTCACAAGTTTCTTCATTACCATTACTTTATTTATTAGCCGGTGTTGTCGTTGGATATGCTGATGGAACAGCATATATTACCTCACTATCTAATTTAATTAAATGGTTTCCAAACCGTAAAGGGCTTATTTCTGGTATATCTGTTTCGGCATATGGAATGGGAAGCTTAATCTTTAGATATATAAACGGAAATCTTATCAACAGTCTCGGGGTATCACAAGCATTTTTATATTGGGGTATTATCGTCTTACTTTTAGTGTTGATAGGATCATTCTTCTTACGTGAAGCAACTGTAAGTAACACTGTAACTGAAACATTACACAATGATTATACGCCGCGTGAAATGATGAAAACAAAACAAGTATATCTCTTATTTTTCATGTTATTCACATCATGTATGGGCGGTCTGTATTTAATCGGTATGGTAAAAGACATTGGGGTGCAGCTCGTTGGTCTTAGTGCAGCGACTGCCGCAAATGCCGTCGCAATGATTGCAATCTTTAATACAATAGGTAGAATTATTCTTGGAACGTTATCAGATAAAATAGGTCGATTAAAAATCGTCTCTGCTACATTTATTATTATTGGATTGTCCGTCTTTACTTTAAGTTTTATTCCACTAAATTACGGGATTTATTTTGCTTGTGTAGCAAGTGTTGCCTTTTGCTTTGGTGGTAATATCACTATATTCCCTGCCATTGTCGGGGATTTCTTCGGATTAAAAAACCATAGTACAAACTACGGGATTGTTTACCAAGGTTTCGGATTTGGTGCACTTGCAGGATCATTCATTGGAGCACTGCTTGGCGGATTTCAACCAACCTTCATTACAATCGGTGTTCTATGTGTAATATCTTTCGTTATCTCTATAATAATCCGTCCTCCAAATGCAGAAAAGGAGAAGGAAATAAAATCGTTAAATCGAAAAATAGCTTAATGCTAAGAAAGAGTCCTTATGCTAGGGCTCTTTTTAAAAGATTATTTTTACATTATAAGATAATGTGTAAACAATGTACTCCACGTCAAAATAAAACCACGTAAAAAGGATATTTACTATTAATTACAATTAGAGTCTCCACTCGAAATATCTGGATTTTACCCTTTACTTATTACGTAACCTACTATTAAAAAAGACAGGATAATTTAATTATTAAATTGAATAGATTACGTAAATATAAAAAGGTGCGTGATACTGAAAATGAAAATTCAAAAACAATGGATTCAAGAAGATAGTGATTACATAAGAGAGAAAGTAATTGAATATAACCAAAAACATCTATCAAATAAAGAAAAAACACCTTCAGAAAAGGTAAGTTTTATAGTAAGGAATGAAAAAGAAGAAATAATCGGAGGGGTAACAGCGATAACATTTTGGCATCACTTGCATATTGACTTTCTGTGGGTGTCTGAAGAATATAGACACAAAGGCTATGGAAGCAAATTAATGAAACTTATTGAAGAATTTGCAATCGAAAAAGAATGTCAGCTGATAAACTTAGACACTTTTAGTTTCCAGGCTCCAAACTTTTATAAAAAACATGGATATAAAGTGATCGGAGTCAGTAAGGATCATCCTAAAGGACATCATCACTACTATTTAGAAAAAAGGTTGTAAAAAACATATTAAATTTATAGTTGCTATTGTTTGGTATTCTCTAAACGAATCGACTTTTTAACATTTAGAGGGCGTGTTTTGATTATCCCTTTTCAAAACACGTTCTTTTTCTTTTTTGTGAATAAAAACAATTTAATGGTAGAATGAAATAAAGACAGAAAATTCTTATCATTGAAGGGGATTAAATATGAAAAAGGTGAATGTTACATACGCGCTTTTATATGATGAAACTCACGAAAAGCTCTTAATGGTTAAAAACAAAGGAAAAAATGGCTCTTATTATACATTACCAGGTGGGGCAGTAAAATTTGGTGAAACGTTAGAAGAGGCAGCAATTCGTGAAGTGAAAGAAGAAACTGGACTAGATATACATGTAAAAGGGATTTGTTCCATTAGTGAAGCGTTTTTCGAGGAAAGAGGACATCATGCAATCTTCTTTAATTTTTTAGGAGAAATAATCGGAGGGGAAATTTGCATATCACGCCCAAAAGAAATTGAAGAAATTATCTGGATGGAATTACATAAAGCAGAACCTTATTTACGTATACCAAAACATTTAAAAGGCCTTTTACAAACGAAAGAAACAATACCTTATATTTTTAATGGAACTATTATTCATCAATCTTCATAAACATATTATTTCATTTAAGGCGGGGGAAAAATGGAGTTTATCGTTAATCACAAACAATTTACACAAGCTCTTTCAGAAGTAAGTAAAGCTATCTCAACAAAAACTTTAATTCCTATATTATCCGGAATAAAAATAACAGCAGATCAATCTGGAATTACTTTAGTCGCAAGTAATTCGAATGTTTTCATTGAAAAGTTTATACCTAGTTCAATTGAAGGTGTACAAATTACAACTATTATAAAAGCAGGAAGTATTGTTGTACCAGCAAAATATTTCATTGAAATTATTAAGAAAATGCCAAGTGAAATTTTAATAAAAAGTATGAATGAGCAGTTGATTACAATTCAATCAGATGAAATTACTTTAAACTTAAATGGATTCTCGGCGAACGAATTTCCGAATGTACCATTTATAGACGATCATGCAGAAATACAAGTAGAAATGGAACAGTTGATTGAAGTATTTAAACAAACTGTCTTTGCAGCTGCTAAAAATGAATCTAGACCCGTTCTTACTGGCGTACATTTTGTTATTGATCATAACAAATTAATTTGTGCTGCTACTGATTCACATAGACTGGCTTTACGTGAAATCCCCATTTCTTCACATGCGAAATTAAATTGTATTGTACCAAGTTCCACTATTAGTGAACTATTAAAATTAATGAACAGTAATTCAAATTTAGTATACATATATCTTTCAGAGAGTCACATTATTTTTAAATTCGGTACAATTACGTTGTATTCAAGGCTTATTGAAGGGAAATATCCTAATATAACCGGCCTAATTCCAAATGAATCCCAAACGGTTATTAATATAGATAGAAAAAAGATTTTACAAGGTGTAGATCGGTCAAGTTTATTAGCTAGTGAATGGGCAAACAACAACGTTAACTTAGAAATCATCGACGAATCCACAATACTAATCTCATCTAACGCTTCTCAGATTGGTAAAATATCCGAGACACAACAAATAGATGCTATTCACGGCGAAAAGCAATTAAATATATCTTTTGATGGACGGTATATGGTCGATACTTTAAAAGTAATAAAAGAAGATAGAGTTACTTTAAGTTTTGGTGGCTCCATGAGGCCGATATTAATTGAAGCAGGTGAACAATCTGCAGCAGTATATTTAATATCACCTGTTAGAACTTATTAAGAACAAAGGAATGAATTAAAAATGTACAAGCATACTTTATGTTTTATAAAAAGAAATGAAGAAATACTTATGCTAAACAGAGAATATGATCCTGTAAAAGGATTATGGAACGGTGTAGGAGGGAAGATAGAAAAAGAGGAAACACCGTTAGAAAATGCAATTCGTGAAATAAAAGAAGAAACAAATATAGATGTGGAACAAAATCAAATTCAATTTAAAGGCATTATTAAATGGGAAGATTCCTCATATTCTGGTGGCATATATGTATATCTAGTTGAGCTACTTAATGAATTTACATATCACACTCCAAAAAAAGTCTCAGAAGGAATTCTAGATTGGAAAGAGGTATCTTGGATTCTAAGTGACTATAATTACGGCGTAGGAGAGATGATACCTAAATTTTTAACTGAAGTACTTTATAATGAATTAATATTAGAGCACTCTTGCGTTTTATCAAATCATAAATTAGTAGAGTATAAGAATAAAGAATTAGCTAAGCAGACCAGCCCAATAGATTCAATACATAATTAGTGCAAGCAGTAACAGAAAATAGCTAATGTAATCGAAGTGAAACTAAAGATAAAATTTAACGTGAGGGTGAGTAGTATTGATTCTACCTCTGTGCCGACAAGTAGAATTTTAAATAGTGGGAAAGAAAATATAGTAAAGTAGTAATTAGGGGAGATTAGTATGTAATAGAAGGAGGAGCTCATGAAAAAAGGAAATCACTTATTTTGGATATACATAACTAGTATTACTATTATAATACCCTTAATTATTTACTTAGCATTGGCAGCCTCTAGCGAAAAAGATACTCTTACTCAAGTGAAAAAGCTCCCAATATCCCATCTGCTATTCAATATTCAAACGATATAGGAGACCCTACAGGATATTGGACAACAGAAAAGATGAAAAATGCAATTCCAGTAGATAAAACAAAGAATTTTAATAGATGAGTCATAAATGAATAAAAAGCGAACCATCAATATTTAATCGGTTCGCTTTTTATTATAATTATACTTCTCGCCACCAAGCAGCCGTAGGATAATCTTTAGATTGTAACGTAATAATTTCACCGATTTGTGGCGTTGAAATATTAACTCCTAAACGATTTGTTTCTTTCGTAACACGTTCAATAGGATCACTCCATTCATGTAATGCTAACGTAAAAGCACCCCAATGAATAGGAACGAGCAATTCTCCTTTAACGTCAATATGAGCTTGTACTGTTTCTTCTGGCAACATATGAATTGCAGACCATCTCACATCATATTGTCCACATTCCATTAAAGTAAGATCAAACGGACCGTATTTATTACCAATCTCCTTAAAGTGTGGTGCATAACCACTATCACCGCTAAAGAAAACTTTCGCTTCTTGACCGAGGATCACCCATGAACACCATAATGAACAATCTCTATCTGTCATACTTCGTCCAGAAAAATGCCTTGCAGGTGTACAAACTAATTTAATATTATCAAACGTAATTTCATCCCACCAATTATGCTCACTTATTTTATTAGGTGAAACACCCCATTTAATAAGATAACGCGCAACTCCAGTCGGAACATAAAAATGCTTTACACGATCTTTTAACTGCATAATACTTTTGTAATTTAAATGATCATAATGATTATGAGAAATGATAATCGCATCAATTTCTTGAAGATCATCACGTTCTAAAGAAAAAACACCACTATAACGTTTACTATTAAAGACAGGGAATGGGGACGAGGCATCTCCAAACATAGGATCTAACAACAAATTTTTACCTTCTATTTTTAAAAGAGAAGCAGAATGGCCAAACCATGTAATACTCTCCAAAGATTCATTATCTTTATTCGATAAAACAATAGGTAAATTCTTTATAGGACGCAGCTTTGACTTCATTTTAAAGTAATCCGCCATTAAACCCATAATATCTTTCGGTTTAAAACTCATATCAGTATGAATTTGATTTGTATATTTCTTATTCATTAGTTCTCCTTTTTACGTTTAACAATATACGTATGTTGTTATTGTAGCTATTTGTAGTGTAAACTAAATCATTTTACCTTTCATCTTAAATGCAGTACATTTCATAAATTCTTCAAATTCATTATTCATATATAATGTGATTTATTCAGCAGCAGATAAAATCAATATTAAGTAAATGTAAATTGTTTTTATTTAGTAAATTCCTTCTTATAAACAACAAAGAACGTACGTTTCGTTGTATGTTCTAGAAGTAAATATATCTCTATTTAACTAAAGGAAGGAGAGGATGTAAATGCAAATAGAAAGAGAAAAGAAGTCCAAATGTAAACTATCAAAATCTGAAATCATTCATCTGTACACAGAAGGGAAGAGCACCTCAGAAATCGCTATGCTCGCTAATGTGTCTGCTAGGTATATTCGTATGGTTCTAGCAGATAATAACGTTCCAAGGCGTGCTATAGGGAGTTGGAAGAGAAAGTATGACATAACAGAAGATTATTTTAAAACGTGGTCAAATAACATGACTTATATATTAGGATTTATAGCAGCAGATGGTGTCATACAAAAAGAAAATCAATGTGTCAGTGTATCACAAAAAGAACGTGACATTTTAGAAGATATAAAAAAAGAACTAAACACAAACCAGCCACTTTACCAAAACAAAAAAACAGGCGTATATATGCTAAACATTAATAGCAAAACAATAAAAGACGACGTTATGAATATACACGGAATCATGCCATGTAAATCATTAAATATCAAATTTCCATTCGTGCCTGAAGAATATTTACATCATTTTGTTCGTGGATATTTTGATGGGGATGGTTACGTCAAGTATGAAACTTATACAGTCAGTTTTGTAGGTGGATCATATAATTTTATGAATTCTTTAAATCAAATACTACAAAATCACAATTATAAAGACAAAGACAAAGATATTTATTTGCATAGAAAATATGAGGTATTTCAGAAAGAGAGTCTAAGTATAGATCAATTACAAGATCGGAAACTAAAACAAACTCAAACTGCTGTTAAACAAAGAAAACAAAATTTCCTTAAAGATTATATGAAAAATAAATGTAATGCTACAGCTTGTTCTAATTTAAAAATAAGCGAATCAACTTTTAAACGTTGGCTAAAAAATGATAATCAATTTAAAAAAGAGTATGAAAGAATTAATTCATTATAAAAATTCAAGAAACCTTAGTATATCTATGCTAAGGTTTTTAATTTGAGATTATTAGTGGATCTTTTATAGAACTTAGTAAATACATAGATTTTACAATGAATTTACTAGTAAGGAAGGGAATATGAAATGCTCACTAATAATAGTCCGGAGAATATATTACATACAGCTTATGAAGGAAAAAAGCTTTATAACCTTTGTGAATTTCTAAATAAATTAACACTTAAGATCATTGAAAATCATTCAAATCAAATTGAATCTATTTCAAAAAGAATCGACACGTTTAATCATTTATCTAAAGAATTGTATAGTCTTTTACTGTATAGTGGTGTGTTATTAGATTTTGGACAAATAATTTACATTGAAGAAAACTATTTAAAAAAGAAACGACCTTTAAGAAATAAGAAAAGATATTATTATGCTATTCAAGAACAAGAACTAGCAGATAAAGAAGCTTTCGGGATGTATGGTAATACGTATTTAGATTTAGGAGAAGTTCAAATTGGTCTTTATGGAAATTCTTGATATTCAACATTAAATTTAATAACAGCAAATAATGAAACATTTAAAGAGTATTTTCTAAACACTAATACTGATATTAATTATAAGAAAAAGAAATTAGTAAAAAATTTCGTAGCAGCAAATAGACAAATGGACTTACATTTAAATGTAGTTTACGAAAAATTAGGCTTATATCAAAATTCACAACCTATCATCCCTGTGTTTAAAAAAGCAGACTTATCTACGCTTAACGAAATCGCAAACACAATCAGTGAAGATTTAGTCTTAGTATTAAAAAAACACGAGAAATCTTTAAAGGAATACTTTGCTAGCAGCAGATACTCAAAAGAAATAACGTATGAAGAATTCTTTATCTGGTGGTATCACTTTTTTTATACAAAAGTAACTGAAGAATTAATAAAACAAGGTGTAATTTTAACGAGCTCACAAAAAAACCAAACGTACATAATCAATTAAAAACTTCGAATTAAAGTGGCTAATATACTTTTACATATGTAGCAGCTGAATGGATACACAATTAATTATTATTAGTAAATAGAAGGTAATACGAGATTAAAACAGAATATGAAGAAAAAAAGATATTTAAAAGGAGAGAAAAATCTTGCAAAAGAAATTTATCAATCCAGAAACGATGCCACCAACTTTTGGATACTCACATGCAGTCGAAGTTACTAACGCTAAACGAACAATTTACATATCTGGACAAGTAGCGATTAACAATGATGGTCAAATAGTCGGCATTGGTGATTTAGCTACACAAACACGACAAGTATTTGAAAATATTAAAAGTGCATTAGAAACTTCAAAATTAAACTTTAATGATGTAGTAAAATTAACATTTTTCTTAACAGACATTTCTCAAATGGCCATTGTCAGAGATATTCGAGATCAATACATAGATACTAACAATCCACCAGCAAGCTCAGCTGTAGAAGTTAGAAAATTAATTAACGATAACTTATTAATTGAAATCGAAGCAATTGCTGTAGCGAACTAGTATTAAAAACTTATTATTAATCATATCCATACAATTCGTTTAATACGTTCAGTTAAAACGAATTGTATTTTTATTGTCTTAAATATCATTTATATCTTGTGATATTATCAACAACAACTCAAATAGCCACACAATCCATCACACAGAATGAATCCAAAGAAAAGGGGAGTCTAACACCGCGACTAACATATAATAAGTTTATTACTTTTTACTAGTTAACATAATATATATTATAGGAAGTTATAGAAACAAAGCAATCTCAGGTATCAAAAACCAAGTAAACTATACTTAATGAGACGAAACAGAGATTTTTAGTGAGATTCACACAAAATCTTATCTAAACGAATTTCTACAGTTTTTATCGTTTTTTTTGTTATAAATTCATCACAGCAAATCTTAATCAATAATTGTTTAAGATTTAACAAATCCAAATCATTTTTAATCGACAAGAAATTTTTATACGGAAAAATTATTTCTATACAAAATATAAATTAATAATTTTATTTCATGTTTTACTTAATGAATTTATTGCTATTTATACACGTTTTACAACTTTACTTTATTTGTTGTTATTTCTGTTATTTACGCTTGACTTTTATTACACTCATCGTTTTACAATCTAGTTAACATAACATTTATTTTTAACGTAAAAAAATCCTCCTCACCTTCAGGAAGATTTTTTTTAGCTTACTAGTATCCATTTATCTCTTTTTAGTAACAATCCCAATTGTAAATAACATTGGAAAAATCTAGGTTCAATAAATCTTCCTTGCGTATAAAGAAATTAGCAACACCAGAATCTCCCCACATAATATTTAATGCATCGTCTGTATCGATTTGCAACAATAATATATCATGCTGTTGGTATTTTTCTTCCCATTCCCTCGGATCTGTCTGTGTGAAAAACGGATAGCCACCAATTTTATGCCCATGATCTTCACATAGATCATCATATAGCTCGCCTAATTCTGTTTCATTTTCTTCATCAACGATTTCTTCCCAATCAATGTTATCACTAACAAGCTTTTCAAAACGATAATCTCTTGATGTTACTGGTTGATAATCCAATTCAAACTTTAATTTAGCTGCTTCAGGTATGATGAAATGCTCTAAAGCTAAAGTATTTAAATAATTAAAATCAGTAATAACCTTAGTTAAATCTTCCGTTATTGTAGAATGATAAATAATTCGAAAGTCGTTTTGGCTTGTTGGATGATCAAAATCTATTCCAAAAAGCTCATCATCAGCACTTACGAAAAATTGTAACAGTCCGTTTCGAGGCATGGATTCAATATGCGGCATTTCTTCAAAGTTTAACTGTGCAAGTAGCATCATAGGTTGTCCATTTGAATCTTTAGGATGTTCTTGATTTATTGGTACGTACGGATACCCGCCAAACTTACTTTCAAAAAGAGTTGTCTCTGCTTTCGTTCCAGACACTTTAATATACGGTTTTACACTTTCTTCTAAAATACTACGATACTGTTCTAGTTCTTTCGGAATTTGAAGTTGATACGTATTCTTCATCACATTTGCCTCCCTTTAATAATGAATTGAAAATGCCTTACTTAATTATATAGCAAGAGATAGCCTAATTAAAAATTGTTAAAAGTCCGTTTTCACCCTCGTTTTTTGCGCACTTGGTGGACAAAGTAAGTTATGTTCTAAAACCTTTTTATTAATAGTTCGAATTAAATCCGCTGCTTCTGCAGTATTTGCATTTTCTTTTAGCTTTTCTTTTAAATCATCAATTTCCTTTGAAATCTCAATCCACCTAGGTAAAACATGATTATTCTTTAACGTTCTATACAGTTGTTTTTCAGGATTGTACGAAAGGTCTTTATCAAGATTAAGAGGTTTCCCTTTACCAGGTAAATTATCAAAAGACCCTTTCTTTTCCGCATCTTTAACGATAGAACTAATATGATCCTCATACGTAAAGGACCAAACTTTCTCATCTTTTACTAAAATCTCTTGCTTTTTTAATTTTTTATCTAGTTCTTCTTGATTCATAGATACTATCTCCTTTTTATTTTATAGTGTTGTTTTTGTAAGTTTTAATGCTTTCAACCCATCAAACAGCTTTTCTCGCCACCAAACATCGTCATGACCGCCTTGAAACTCTTCGTAAGTGATTTGGTATTCCTTTTCTTTTAAAACTTCATACAGGCGTTTATTAGCCGTTAAAAGAGGTTTGTTTTCAAGTTCTCCTGCTGTTATATAAAAATGAGGTTGCGTTGCATTTGAATCTATAGTTGAAATTTGATTTTCATAACCATCTTTTTTCCAATGAACGGATCCGGACATTGACAACACGTTTCCGAAAATGTGTGGATTTTGAAGCGCTGCATAACAAGCTGCTAAGCCACCAAGACTGAACCCAGCAATTGTTGTATGTTTCGCTTCTTGATGCACACGATACTTCGCCTGAATCCATGGAAGTAATTCCTCTGTTAAAAATGCATTCATTTTATCGTTATAAGTTAGCTCTTCTAGCCGATCAACAGGATCTATTGCAACAGCAATACAAGATGGGATTTCTTTTTCGTAAATTAAATAATTGAGTGTTTTTGCGATTGAAAGGTTATTAATAAATGAATTTCCATCAAATACAATGAGAAGTTCTTGAAGCTGTGAAGTGTGAGAATAATCATGAGGCGTATAAATATGAATTTTACGTGTGTTATTTAAAATCGAACTATGAAAAGAATATGTTTCAATTTTTCCAGAGGGATAATGATTTGAAGGGAAACGACTGCTATACTGCACTTCCATACCTATCTTTAACACAGACGCTTTATTGGCACCTTCTCCAAATGTATTTCCATTAAATTGGTCTAGTTCGTACTGTTCACTACGCTTTATCCAATCATTTTCAAAAAAATCGTTTACTGAAAAATAGTAAGTTGAAATAAAGCTCTTATCCGTCCTAAACGTTTGATACCAAATATCTGTTTGTAATAACCGTTTTAATTGATTTAAAGGCAAATCCCAACCAGGGAAACTGCCGAATACATAAACGTTTTCAGTTTTTCGGTCCCCTAGCCATATATACGTTATAAGCCGATACTGATTATCTACAGGACATTGTTCTATTAGTGGCGTATTATTCGACTTTATTTCATGCAAAAAAGTATAAAAAGCTTTCTCGTTTCCATTCTTTAATTGATTATTAAGCTCCTCTAACTTAGGACTAATTATTGAAATCACCCCCTCTTCCTCCCTTGTAGTATTCTATATGTAGTTTTTTCTTCTCATTAGAATTTCTATATAAAAATAGTCGTAAGTTATGTGTTTAGAGGCGTTATTTATTAGAAAAATGATCAATTGCTTGAATAGAAAGTTCCAATGATTTTATTCTTCTTTCTAAAAGTGTTCTTTGAGGACTCCCAAGCTTTGATTTGTCATAAATCTTTTCAATAGATGGAAGTAAACCGTTAAGTACATTTCGAGCTTCTGCTAAATCTTCCTGCGTGTAATGATGCCTTTTTTGATTCCAAACACTTTCTAACATTGCTAAGCCGATACTAGCTGCTTTGAGTCTTTTTTTCACTAAAGTAGTGTTTGAGCCTTTTTCAGTCATCTGTGCTAAGGCGTTTTCAAGTTTACGGATTGTTGATTGTAAAGATTTTATTGATTCTACTTTATCTACACTTGATACGTTTTTCATATTAATGTTGTCCCTTCTTCGTTTCTAAATTAGTTGTCTTGATATTTGATAATACCATTAAGAAGCGAATTTCACTCAAAATATTTGAGTTGGGCATTAATTGAAAGGAACACAGCTAACAAACTTCTCTCTTCTCTCTCTCACCATTCTATATGTACTTCTTTTTTCTCATTAAAATACCTACATGGACAAGTTGTTAATATTGAATATTTTATGAACAAAAAAACGCACATGTAATGTAACCTGTGCGTTTTTGCTTTTATTTAGTAAGGTAATAAAGTAATAGTTTCCGGGTCTTCTCATAATTCATGAAATCTCTATACAAAATGGGATACTTCACAATTTCCGTTTCTAGAAAACGATATTGCGGAAACCATTCAAAAAACGATAACCGTAACCATTTTATTTGCTGAAACGTAATATTCTGTTCGTTTCCATTTAGTACAGCACTTAAAGTTGCTGCTGTATGCATCCAATAATGATTAAAATCAGCGTTTAAACAGTCATCTTCGGTAAGTTTACTTTTTAAGTCTCGCTGCAATTTTGCTGTAGCACGATAAGGAAACCGTTTATGCAGCGGACTATGTATTTTCTGCAATTCCTTAAAAATAATTTGTTTTCCTAACTTCAACTTTCTCCTCCTTTATTTCTCTATCCAATTTAATAAGTTTTCATAATGATATTGAGCATCTGTATAACCAAGATTATATAAATTAACGAGCTTTTCCTTATTTCTTTCTATTCCGCTTGTTGGAATTTGTACACTTGGTTGAATTACATAAAAATTATCTTTTTGATTATCTCGATTCATGTAAGATATAGTTTCATTATAAAAACGATAATGTTCTACTAAAGATTCTGCGATATTCGGATATTTCCTATATAAAATTTTAGCTAGTCCAGAAAATTTATTACGCTGTTTCTCGTATCCTTCTGGTTTTGTCATAATAACAACGTTCTTTTGATAACCATCAGTTTGAGCTTTTAAAACTGGTATAGGATCTATAATCCCTCCATCTAACAATTTTCGATTATCATATTCTACAGCAGGTGCTATAAACGGCACTGAGCTAGATGCACGAATGATTTTTAAAATATCATTTCCGTGTTCTGTTTTATTATAATAAATAGCTTGTCCTGATTCGCAATCAGTCGTCCCTATAACAAATTGTTCATTAGAGTTTAAGAAAGTTTGAAAATCGAATGGGACAATTTTATTAGGTACTTCATCAAATAAAAAGTCCATTCCAAACAGTTCACGTTTTCGAATTAAATTTCGATAAGATATATATCTGTGATCTGACACTAGCTCTGTATTTACTTTCTTATTTCGCCCTTTTTGACGTGACAAATAGGTTGCCCCCATACAGGCTCCAGCGGATACACCGACTACATACGGAAAGAATAAGTCCCTTTCCATAAAATATTCGAGTACTCCTGCAGTATATAAACCTTTCATTCCGCCGCCTTCTAATACTAAACCGATATTCTTCATGCTCAATCCCTCTGCTTCTGTTTTCTTACTTACATGTTAGCACAAGATTTTAAGATGAGGTTATATAAATTAATTGCAATAAGCAGAAAAAACTACAGATGCAATGTCATAATGTATTTAGGCATAGCATGGTACAATATAAGTAACACAATCCATAAATAATGGAGGAGGAATTTCATATGGGTTTATTTAGCGGTATTTTAGGAAATGCATCAAATACGAGTACAGAAAGTGTAGAACGTGATTTAGAGAAGATTATGTTAGACGATGAGAAAGTTGAGCATGCTTATAAATTGATTCGTGATTTAATCGTATTTACAAATCGCCGTCTTATTTTAGTAGATAAACAAGGAGTAACTGGTAAGAAAACAGAATACCATTCTATTCCTTATAAAAGCATTACACAATTTAGTGTTGAAACAGCTGGTCATTTTGATTTAGATGCAGAACTTAAAATATGGGTATCGAGTTTGAGTACACCAATTACGAAAGAATTTAAAGGTGACGATAGTATTTTAAGCATTCAAAAAGCGTTAGTAACATATACGACAAAATAACGTTTTTTGTATGTTTATTCATTTTTAAAATTACAAACCCGAGTATTTTGGAAGAATATGCATTAGTTTTGTATGTTTAATCTTAAATAACATAAAAAGGTAAAGCGTATTTCAAACGCTTTACCTTTCTTTTTTGTAATAAATAAGTGTAGTTTTATCATTTATTTTCTTTATAACTTCTGTTCTTTTATACCCCATCTTTTCGTATAGAAAACAATTTCTCTCTTCTTCTAAAATAGTAGCAAGTTCAAAGCTGCGTACTTCTGGAAACATCTCTTCAATTGAAATAAGTACCTTCTGAGCGATTCCTTTTCCTTGATAGATTGGATGAATGAACATTGGACTGATCCAAAATTTATAAGGTATTTCTTTTTGGGATATACATATCGCTCCAACAAGGTTCGAATCTATTATTATCTTATAAAAGTTACTGCTGGGATTATTTATCCTTGAAATAATCTTTTCAATAGATTCATTTGCTGGATTTGTTTCATAGTCTTTATATTTATTTAATAAAGGGCTAAATGAGTCTGTTTGCATTTGAAATAAAGCTGCTGCATCAATTTCTGTTGCCTTCTCTAATGTAATCTCCATGTTACCAATTTAGTCGCTTTCTTAATGAAGTTATATGAGCTGTATGATGACGTCCGTGCCATGCATATAGCCCAATTGCAGCAGCAAGTTTTGTTTCACCGGTTTCAGGATGATTAAATGTCTTTTCTAAATCTTCAAGTTCTAGAGAATATAAAAGGTTAACCCATCTTTTATGTAATGAATCTAACATTACTAGTGAAACATCTACTGGTAATTTAGAATCAGGTAGTTCTGCCCACTTCTCTTCTTTATACGGTTTAATAGTTGGATTCTTTTCTGTTAATGCTAATTTAAAGCGTATGTAGCTATTCATATGGCTATCAACAACGTGATGAACTACTTGACGAACCGTCCATCCACCAACTCGATACGGTGTGTCTAACTGCTTCTGATCTAAATCTTTAATTGCCTTTGTTAGTTCATTAGGTAAATCTTCAATTTCTTGAATCCATGTATCAATCATTTCTTCGGTTATAGGACGTTTGTATGTAAATTGACCAATTGGATAACGTAAATCATTCATGAATAAGTCCCCCTTATTATTTTGAACACGAAGTAGTTCTACATATATAATGTACAAAATTTACACGTTCTCCGTTTAATTCTACAGACGTTGTATCTGCTTCGTTTTGATAAGAAGAAAATCCGCTTTTTTCTAGTACAATTTGTGATGCGAGATTATTAGTAGTTGTTTTAGCATGAACTTCATTAATTTCATTATTTTGTGCTACGTCTAAAATTAACTTTACAGCTGCTGTTGCAACTCCTTTTTTAGTAAATTTTTCTCCGACTCGATAACCTAATGAACTGATTCGAGTTTCGGTATCTATATCTACTAAGTTTATTCGTCCTACAATTTCTTTTTCTTCATTACGAATTAAATAAAAATAAGAATTTCCATCTGCCTGTTCTATTAATAAATCGTCTAGTAGTTTTTGAAAATATTCAAAATCGAAATATTTCGAACCACGATTTGGTACCATTGTTTCAAAAAAAGATTTATTCGTAAATTCAAACGTAAATAAATCCTCAGCATCTTGTTTCTTTAGTTGCTCTATGTATATTTCCATCCCTTATTCTCCTTCTTGATTTACTAACTGTTATACATTCTTTTTTAATCAATTATATTCCTGCTATTTCTTTCGATTAAGTAATACAGCTAGTAGCACTTTCGGATGAAAAAGATGAAATGGACTACGAATTAAATTCATCACTCGTACTAACCGAATATAAACATCAGAATCACTTGCAGATAGTCGATATATTTGTTTCGTATACCATAGTTGAAATTTTTGTTTCGTAGTTAATTCTCTCTTTAGCTGCGGGTGACGTGATATTTCCGTTGTTGTCATATCCCAAGGGGTTTCTATTATGTTAGCGGCCTTTTTATAAAATTGTTGCGTAAATGTTTTATCAAGTTTTGTCCTACCTTGCAGAAGTAATTGCAACTGATAAGCTTCCATAGCTGCAACTGAAACACCTTGACCGAAAACAGGATCAAAACGACATTGTGCATCTCCAACTACTAACAACCCTTCCGGTACATTATTAACTAAATCAAATCGCCGACGTACTTGATAAGGGATTTTGTACGTCTTTATATCAGTTATTCCCTCAGCTTTGTTTAGAAAATCTGTTACATTACGGATTGATAGATTTTCAGCGAAATCATAAAACTCATCATCTGTTTGTGGTGCTTTCTCATTTGCATATCCACTAAAAGTAACAAAATAACGATTATCTTCAATCGTTTGAATAAGAACTCCATAAGGGTTTTCAGGGAAACTTGGAGACATTAGCATATTACAACAGTCTAACTTCTCATTTTCTTTAAGTTTAAACACTCTAGTTGCGTAAAATAAATCAATACGCACTTTTTCTTCTTGCACTTCAATATTGTATTCTTGTAACCACTCTATACTTTTTGAACCAAACCCACTCGCATCAACAACAATATCTGCATGAACTTCTGCGTGTACACCTGTCTCTAAACATTTGGTTTTTGCTCCACACACTTTGTTAAGCTTTCCATCTACTAATAATCCTTCAACCAATGTTTCAAATTTAGTGGTAACATTTGAAATTTGATCAATACGTTTTTGAATATGCCATTCTAGCAACAGCCGACTTTGTTGAATCATATGCACTTCTCCTATGAATGGCTGTTTCCATAAACCAAATTGATGCCATTTCAAATCACGAGTAAAGTTATTTACGATGCTGCCTGCTTCTATTAATTCATTCGTAATATTAGGGAATAATTCCTCAATTGCTTTTTCTCCGCCTTTTAATAACACATGAGGGTGATTGCTTTGCGGAACTCTTTTTCTCGAAGCTTTTCCATCCCATCTTTCACCCACTTCTAAAATGATTACTTCTTTAAAAGAAGTTGACAATGCTTTTGCTGCAAGTTTTCCTGCCATACTTCCACCAATAACAATAGCCTTATTAAACATATTTTCCCCCTTAATGAAAAGAGATCCTGTCGTGTTTAAATGAAACAGGATCTAAACTAATAGCTTCTATATTAAAACACGTTAGTAAATTGCAACGTTAAAATTAAAATACCTAATCCCCATACGTAATACGCAAATATTTTTAATGAATGACGTTTTAAATATTGAATCATCCATGAAACTGCTATGTAACCAAAGAACGCTGCTGATAACGTTCCGACAATTAATGATGTACTAGAAATAGATTCTGCTTTCCCTTGAAAAACATCAACAAATTGCAAGATGATAGCGCCGGCAATCGCTGGTGTTGATAATAAAAACGAAAAGTACGCAGCTGTTTCACGGTCTAGCTTTCTCCATAATGCAGCGACAATTGTCATACCAGAGCGAGAAATTGCTGGGAAAATGGCAGCCGCTTGAAATGAACCAATGATAAATGCATCTTTATATGTAATGTCGTCCATTTTTTTACGTCCATTTTTTTGTTTATCGGCCATAAACAGAAATAAACCTGTCACTAAAAACTCCCAACCTATGGTGATACCTGTTTTTGAAATATCTTCAAAGAAATCTTTAAATAGTAAGCCAATCACTACAGCTGGTATCGTTCCAACAATAAGTAAAAACATAAGCTTTGAGAACGGATTTTTAATTAAATATATAAATTCTTTTTTGTAATAAATAAACACCGCAAGTAACGTTCCGATATGCAGCATCGTATCTAAAAATAAACCTGCTTCATCTAATTGAAAAAGATGTCGCCCTAAATAAAGATGTCCTGTACTACTAATCGGCAAAAACTCTGTTAAACCTTGTATTATCCCTAATATAAAAGCTTCTAACCAATTCATGATGATCTCCTTTCTCGTTTGCTTGTACCAATATATGAAGGTTAAATTTTTGTTATGAAAGAAAGTATATTTCTCTATGAATTTACTTTTAATTTATGGATATATATGTAAAAAGAGGAGGGTTATTATGTGGAAGCACACAAAATTCGGTAATGTATTACTTTGGGTGGGCCCTATCCTTGTATTTTTAGGACTATGTATGACAAATGTTATTTCAGATATTCCTTTCTTTGAGGGAAAACATAAAACGCTTGGTATTGTACTTATATTTATAGGGGTATTCTGTTTTATTGTGGCTAATCATTTGAAAAAAGGAGAAAGATATGAAGAATAAGTCTAAATAAAAAACAATCCTGGCATATTAGCTAGGATTGTTTTTTATTTCATGTTGATTATTTGTAGAATACTTTATCAACGTTATATTTCGCTTTGTATTCATTAATGATATATGTTTCGTAAATTTCTCTTTCTGTTGGATCTTCTACGATACATGCATCAATGCGGTATACTTCATCACGGTGATTTTTAATTGGTGAAACATTGTCTTCAAAATGCTTCTTAATACGTTGTCTAATTTTACGAGCTTTACCTACAAAAAGAAGTTCGTCATTAATATTGTAAAACATAAAAATGCCGCCTTTATCTCTAGGGAACAAGTGGAAATCGATAAATCCATTAATTGGAGTAATGATTGGCTCGTCTCCTTTAATAACTTGTTTACGTTCAGTAATTGAAACATCAGCTTCAGGAATATTAATTTTAATCAAGTTCATTCACGTCCTCTTTTATTATAAAGATAAATAATAGCATACATAAGTAAGAAAAGCTATGTTCAGAGGCATATTTCATTTTATAATTCAAATATTATAGGTGTATCATGTAAACTTTTCTTCCAAATCATATGATCACTGGATTCTCCCCAGTAATCTTTCAATACATAGCTAGGTTTTCCAAACTTTTTCGTCCATATACTTTGCGCATTTTTGTATCCACTATCTAAACAGTATTCTGTTATTCCTCTGCTAAGTAACGCAAGATACATTGTATTTAGTAGTAAACTCCCTATACCCTTTCTTTGATACTCTGGAAGTATAAATACAGTTCCTATTTCATACAAATCCTTAAGTACACCGCCTGTACAACTATTAATCAATGTACTTGCTGGACCGACTTCAATTGTTCCAATGATTTTATCATTACTTATATCTATTGCTAATAAAAAGTAACGATTTTCTCCATTACTATCAAAATCATTTTTCAAATATAGCTTTTTCGAGTTGATTTCATTTTCTATGTCATCTAATAATTGTGATAACCCTTCGTTTTTATAAGTATTCGTAATAACTATACGAAAAAACAAATTTAGTTCATCAATATCATCCGAATTCGGCCTTCTAATTTCAACATTATACATGACTTAAATCTCCAATCTTTGAAAATATATTGGAAAGTATATTCGTTCAAAAAGATTTTATACAATTGTTAAGACCATACTTTATATACTCTATTCACAATTATTCTACACAGCTCTGCAAAGATCCAGCAATATAGAAAACTCAGTATAAATATTAACATAATAACTTTTATATCCATAGTTGTATGAACCATAGGACCTAGTACTGGAAAACGAAAGATATCGAGAACGATTATAATTCCTATAAGTAGACATATCGCTGAAAAGGATACTATCAAAATCCTCCTCTTGAATCGTAAAAAGGATACTCCTAACGCTATACCTAATAATCCTGTAGTAAAGGGAAAGACAATTAGTTCACTTGGCTGAATAATGAATAAGAGGAAAATAGTAAGAATATAAGAGAGTACTCCCTCACGAATAGAATAACAAATAGCGAGAAAAATCGGTAGCGTCGAGAAAGGACTAATAAATAACCCTATACCAGGGATTAAGTTCCCAGCAGATTGAAAAATGGTGGCAAGTGAACCCAATAAAGCAGTAATGACTAACCTACTTGCAGGAGTTATCTTTCTTTTATTAATAAAGTTCGTATCATGCGCTATCATCAATTGATACCAATAGCATCTAAAGCGATTCATCAAAATACCTCCTAAAGATGCTTAATTCATCACTTTCTATCTTATTCATACACTTATTGTTTATGCGTTACCTTCTGCTAGTTATCAATTACTATACAATAGACGATTATACATAGAGGTTTTTTAGGGGGACGACAGGTCGTGCATTTTGAAGAAGAATGAATTCTTTATATTTTTAGACTTAGAGTTTATACCGTATCAAGGAACAATTTCATAAATAGTACCTTTGTTAAAATCAGTTACTTTCATAGAACCGTAAACTCCTAAATATAATCTAGTTTGATCTAAGTTTGTTCCTAAACTAACGTAATAAGCTGCTTGAGCGCCAAAATCATAATTGGTTTCAATAACATGAAAATCATTACGTTTACCGTTTATACTTGCCCTAGTATATGCTAAAACACCTTTAACTGGAGACTGAGATTTTTCTTTTTTGGCGAGGTCAGTAAACACGACACTACCAGTTAAATTTTGAATTGCAGTTCCCATATATGGCTGGACTCCTGTAAGTGCAGTTCCTCCAAATGTATCCGGTCTGGAATCTTTATGAAAATAACTAATTAAAGGCTGAATGCGCCTCACTGTTGTTTGTAATGTTTCATCATAATAAGCCATTATCCTCTCATCCAAAGTCTGATTCTCAGAACAGTGCCGTATGAAAGAAGTAGGTAAATCCCCTTCCCATCCCCGCCAACCAAAATTAATAAATCCATCTTGATCAGGAGTAGATCTCATTAAATGCGTTTGAACAAGTTCGGTAACCGGCATAGGTTTATAATGAACATACGAGAAAACGGACTCCACTATATCCTGTCCGACATTTCCAGCATATTTGATATATTGATTATAAAACTTTTGGAATGAAATACCTGTTATATTACGAACCCCTTTCGCAATTATTGTAAGGGGTTCTTGTATAGATAAAGGAAGCTCATTAAAACGCGTAACTACTGGAGGATTATTTATGAATGTATTTTTACTGACATCAATTTCAATTATTTTACCCGCTATCTCTAAATCATCCTGGCTTAAATTAAATGGATCATAACCCGATCCACCATCTCCATTTGTAAAAACCAGTTTTCCAGTCTCAGGTGAAAAATTTAAACTATTGACTCCGTTATGATTAAAAAATGGTCGTTTTATGTTAAGTAACGTTCTTCGTTTTTGAGGTTGTCCATGTGATTGTAAAATCCATTCCTCAACTGTATCAATATGATCATATTGAGTATCTCTATTTACCCACTTTAAGTTTAAAGTTTTCGGATCACATGGATTCGGTTTAAATTGTTCAGACAGTGCACCAGGTCCTTGAGTTCCAGCTACTGAATAATGAAGATAAAATAAACCGTTATGATTAAACTGCGGATGAAACGCTAGTCCTAGCAATCCTCGCTCATCATAGCCACTACTAGAAACGCCTTCTTCAGATGTGCCTAATTTAATAATTCGTTGACGAATATCTAAAAAGGTCTTTATTACTCCGTCTCCTATGTAAAAAATTTCTCCTAATTGAGTTGCTATAAATAGCCTTTCAGTCGATTCATTTGGAAGAATAGCTGTTTTTATTACAGTTGGTAAATTTAAGTTATGAACAATAGGTCGTAAACTAACCTTAACTTTTGTCAATTAACTTTACCCCCTTTTATCTTTTTAATAGAAGAATATGATGTGAGTTGTTCTATTAGTATCAAAACTATAGACATGTAATCGAAAATTCCTTTTCATACACGTCCGTTTTCGATAGATTCTATGTAGATATATGTTGAGTTTAAAAATTATTACATTTCCCTTCTGACATCCATTAACTCAGATTCCTTTATATTACATTTTTATTATATAATATAATTATAAATATATAAATTAGGGGGAAAATCGATGACAATCTTACTACAAATCATCTTACCACTTATATGTGCAATATACTTATTTACCCTCTATAGTAATACGACTATAGGAAAAGCTGCATTTCTTTTGGC
>NZ_ALBR01000040.1:0-18070 GCF_002081505.1 Bacillus sp. CDB3
TAAATATTATCTCTATAGTAATCTATAATAATATGGATTGTGCTGATTACAGAACTTTAAAACCTTCAGAAGAACAGAATGGGCGAAAAATTAGTAACTTTATTATCTGGTGGTTCCGCATCAACACTTATTCTAACTGTTTCACTGATTCAAAATATCTCGTTTTGGAATTGATTGTGATATAACTAACCAAAAAATTATTTATAAATAAAAAAGATTAGGAGCGAATCCTAATCTTTTTTGTATTCAATTGCACCAGCAACATCATAATCATTTAAATCTAATTCAATTGTTTGTCCGAGTGCTAGTTTAGCCAGTTCTGCTCCTAAGTATGGACCAGCCGTTAAACCTGAAGCTCCTAATCCATTCGCAACGAGAATGCCTTCAAAGTTAGGTAGTGGTCCGATTACAGGTAAGAATCCTGGTGTAAATGGTCTGAATCCAACTCTCGTTTCAAGCATTGTACCATCTTCTAAACCAGGCGCCACCGCCAATGCTTTATCGAATACTTCATGTAAACCACCAGCAGTTACACGGTGATCAAAACCAGTATCATTTTCATGGGTAGCACCGATTACGACATGACCATCTTCAAATGTTAAAATGTATTGATCGTTTGGCGGCATAACAACTGGCATATTTTCTGTTGCTGTATTTTCCATTTGCAAATGAATAATTTGTCCTTTTTGGAACGTAACTAAGAAATTAATTCCTAATGGGTTCAAGATTTCGTTCGCCCATGCGCCTGCAGTTACCATTACCTTTTCCGCTACAAGTGTTTCTTCATTTACTTTAACTCCTGTAATATGATTCCCTTCACGGACTAATACTGCATCACCTTTTATGAAAGTTGCACCATGTTTTTTCGCAGCGCTTATTAATGCGTTGCGTAATAATCTTCCATTTACTCGTGCAGCACCACTAATATGAACAGAACTATATTCTTCCGATAATGCTGGGAATAATTTTTCGTTTCTTCAGCTGATAAGCGAGTGATTTCACCAATCTCCGGTGCATCTTCACGGCGTTTATACGCTCGCTCTTCCATTTGATCTAGTTTTTTCTCATCAGTATGTAAACTAATTGCACCTACACGGTTGTAACCTGTATCCGTTTCACCGTCTTCTTCTAATTGCTGAATTAACGAAGAATAGTAACGCGCCCCGCCTTTAACGATTTTATACCATGCTTTATTACGACGTTGCGACAGCCACGGACAGACAATACCTGCTGCTGCGTCAGTTGCTTGGCCTAACTCTTGACGATCTACAATAGTAACCTTCGCACCAGCCTTAGCAAGATGATAAGCAGTAGATGCTCCTAAAATTCCAACTCCAACTACAATATACGATTTCATTCCAAACACCTTTTCTCTTTTGCTAATTATTTAAATATAAGAACATACTTTAGTATACTGAAAGGAATCCTTTTTTCAATGTGCTAAACGTAATTAATTGTTGCATCATTGTGACGTTCTTAATCGTTATTTTTTCTTCTTACGGAATAATTCAATTGTTTTATAGCCTTGTGAAAGGATTTCAATCATTTTCTCAAGACGTTTATCACGTGTTTTTTCTTGTTTCACAGAAAATAAATTACGAGCCCAATCTTTTTGATATCCGGGTGTTAAACTTTGATAAAACTTAAGTTCATTCGGATGATTAGCTAATAATGCTTCAACATCTTGAATACGATCTGCATAATCAGCAACACATTGACTCGCAGCAGGCGTTTTCTTCGCTTTTTTCTTCTCACGCTTTAAACCTACAACAGTAAAGACATCATCCATACTTACCATTCGTGCAAATTTAATATCGCTCTGTCCTACATACCCATCTTCGCCAACGCTTAATGCTGGAAACATCTCATCACGGTGAATAAACGTACTGTAACGAGCATTACCTTTTTTCGGATAAGCGAAGAATACATATCCTTTTTCAATTAGTAAATCTTCATTATTAATAATAAAATTCGTTTGTTTTACCATTTCATCAAGTGTTTCTACAAAAATAAAAATGGCATCGTGTTCTTTTGAAAATGCAGTTTCTTTACCTGTAAAAATGTCATAATCACTCGGTTCGTTAATAACGACCATATTTGTATACTTATTTAATTTCAATTTATCAATTACTGACATAATAATCTTCCTTTGCTTCCAATATTCATTGCATATACTTTTTTATACTGTTCTAGTGTATTATATCTATTAAGAAAATCAAACTTTAAATCGTATCATTCTGTTTCAAAAGAACACAATATTCTACTTAAAGGAATGATTTTATGCCGTATGTAATCCGAGATGAAGGACTAGTTTTGCAAGGAGACAATGGAAAAGAACCCGTTTTTCATACGTATGAAGAGGCTGCAGAAACGTTAAAAACACTAACTATACCGCAGTTTCCAAAACATATTAGAAGAAAACCTTTTAAACCAAAAATTATACAAATAGCCGATTCAGAATAAGAACCGGCTATTTGTTTATTCATAACTTAATAGCAAATAAAGTATATAAAAGCTCTTTATATTGATCTTCTGTAATTTCACGCTTCGTTTTTTGACCACAATTAATTTCAGTTATACTTGTATTTGTTAAAGAAATATGACCAAAATCCGTCAATTTGACTGCAATAGGTCCTTTGTTGAAAATAGATTTCTCATCTTCTATTACTCTTTTTTGAACATCGTTTACTACTGACTCATCAATAACACGATTATAAAAAGCATGACAAACTGTCCACTCTCCGTTAGCATCTATTCTTTCTAGAACATAATTTCCTTTACTCGTATCTTTTCGTCTCACTCGATACGAACCATTTTTAGAAGAAACAGCTTCACCAGTAAAAGGTACAGGCACGAGAGGTACTAATGAAGCAATACCTACATCAATTAAGTACAGTACGTTATCATAATTTAAAATAATTGTTATATGTCCATCCTCAAGTGCCCAAGCGTTTATATCATTTTTGTATACGGTACCTAATGCGAGTTGTACATCATAACCACTATCTTTTAAAAAATAATAAAAAAGAGTATTTAATTCATAACAAAGTCCGCCGCGGGATCTAGTTAAAATTTTCTCCTGTAAGTTTTCCATAGAAATTGTATTCGTATTACCTGCAATAACATCCAAATTCTCAAACGGTATAGTATGTGCAAATGCAAAAAGTATTGAACTTAGTTCTTTAAATTTTACTTCAGTACGTTTTTCAAGGTTCAATCTTTTAAAAATCCGATTTTGTAATCCTGTCATATTCAGCACCCCTTAAAAAATTATTAGCTAAAATAGTATATGCTGATTGTAAATTTGATCGAGTACTGTAACAATGCACATTTGAAGTAACTGTACCGGTACAAAATTAAAATTTCAAAATACATTTTATATCTTTATTTCAATGAGCTTAACTTTTCAATTGCTTGTTGCTCAGTTGCTAAGAAAAAAATATCATTACCTTTATTACATTCATAAATGAAGTCTTGTAAGCTTTTACTAGTGTACATAGAAAAATCCCCGACGATAGCAATTTTCACACTATAATTTATAAACTTTTGAAGAATATCACCCGCAAGACGTGTTTTTAAGTCAAAGAAACTTTCACTTATTAAAGATTTATTGATAACAATCCGCTTCGAATCCACTTCATATTGAACTGTTGCCATAAGATCTAATGTAGATTGAACGTCAGATATTACTACCGTATCGTTTCTTATGACCGCAATATTTATTCCACTGACTACTACATTTTTTATTTCCATAGTCTCACTCCTCTATAATTTATAAAGCATATATTAAATCTGCTTTGTAGATCTTCATTAACACACATAAACGATTTGCTCCTGGCTCAATATCCTCTCTATATTATCTTAAATAAATATTGTTTTAAAACTTCTCATACGGTCAATGAAATTAAGTGAAATCTATCTTTTTACTATTTTTGGAAATTCATCTCTCCACAATAACTTAATAAATTATCGAAAGAAGTAATCTCAGCATATGGTTTTGTGTCGGTATTATTCTTAATCATATTAGGATTGAACCATATACCCTTTACATTTGCATTTTGGCAACCAGCAATATCCTTTTCTAAGTCATCTCCAACAAATAGTACATCTTCTGGTTGTACATTTAGCTTATTTAATGCTAATTCAAATATGCGTTTGTCAGGTTTACTAAATCCCGTTTCTTCAGAAATAATGATTGTATCAAAATAACGATTCAAATTCGTATTAATTATTTTAGCTTTTTGCCTCTGAGTTGAGCCATTTGTTATAATTCCAACTTTAATATGTGACTTTAGAGTATTTATGATATTAATAGTATTTTGGTTTATAGAAAAACATTTTGGGAAATTATTATTCCAAAAGTCTTGAATGTAATTAAGTGGTAATCTATATTTCGGTGGGAATTCATCAAATAATGATTCCAAAACCTTTACTTTATCGCTGTGGCCATAGCTTTTTTTATCATATCCCTTGAATTTCTGTAACATTTCGTTTTTACTGCATGTTGTTCAACATCCCCATAAAACTCCTCTAAAATAATGGAAAACAGTTTATCTACTGCCTTATCCCTATCAAGTAACGTATCATCTAAATCAAATAGCATCGCTTTATAACCCCTCAAATAACTTCACAGCCTTTCTCGCATTATATAAATAATCCCTAATTCATATCTTTAAACTTTTAGTTTATCAAGAGAGTTATTATTTAGGTGAGAATAACGATCAAACAGAGTAAAGGATTTATTTTCACCTTCCCGGAGAATTAATTCTAGCCTTGGAATCCAGTTGTTTTTCTCCTGATCAATTAAATGCTCAATTACTTCGAATGTATTTTAAGTTCCTTCCTCTTCATTACAATGTAGCCATTCCCCGGATAAACTAGATAAAAAAAACTCCAAAGTTTGTGGCACGCGCTCTAGAATTCCAGTAACTTCTTTTATATTGAAATTCATTTCCTTTTCTCCTCTTGGTAAAGAAGTAAAAGTATATTTTCATACAATTTAAGAAATTACACCCAATTTACATTATTATACATTATTTTTTCTTAAATATTAATCGTTCATCTTATTGAACGTGGAGCTAACACAGTAACCGTCCTGTGAAGTCTCCTAATTCATCTCCACATAAACTCCAGATAGTAAGGCTATAATGACTACCAGAGGTGATATTATGAGGAACTATCATATTCTCGTGGTAGAGGACGATCAAGAAATTCAGGAATTAATTAAACAATTTTTAATGACACAACAGTATACAGTTGTAGTTGCATCAGATGGATTAGAGGGTATGACACAATTTAATAAGCAATCCTTTGATTTAATTCTTCTAGATGTAATGATGCCCAATCTTAATGGATTTGAAGTTTCCAAGATGATTCGAAGCCAGTCAAATGTACCAATTATTATGCTAACTGCGTTAGAAGAAGAAGAAGATCAAATGAAAGGGTTTGATCTTGGAATCGATGATTATATAACAAAACCCTTTTCGTTTCATGTTTTGATTAGACGAGTCGAAGCCGTACTGAGAAGAAGTTATGATAAAAATGTAAATAATCATTTGGTTTTTAAAGAAGTGCGTGTCGATGTTGATGCATATAAAGTATATGTAAATGAAGTTGAAATTTTATTAACGACAAAAGAGTTTGAAATTCTACAACTACTATTTCAAAACGAGAGAAAAGTACTCACAAGAGAAAATATCGTAGAAAAAGTTTGGGGATACGATTATTTTGGCGAAACACGAATAATTGATACACACATTAAAAACCTACGTAAAAAGTTAGCTATCCCTTATATTAAAACAATAAAGGGTATTGGTTATAAAATTGATGAATAGTATTGTGAAAATCATGAAGATGAAGCAAATTACTTATAAACTCTTTATGACTACCTCTCTCATTTTGTTATCCTTTGCAGTATTGATTTATTTAACTTTATACTTCTTTCTCCCTACGTTTTATGAGCAATACAAAACAGATCAACTTCAAACAGGGATAAAAGAAATCATTGATAAGTCTAAAGATCTTACGTTTCAAGATGCGATACCACTTTTTGATGAATATGCAAAAAAAAATAATGCGATGCTTTATCTTCAAAATAATGAGGGAATAATTAAATACTCTCCTTCATTTTCTTTTACTCAAAGTGGTTCGCAAACTACAGTAGTTACTAGAGCGACACGGTTCGAGAATGCAGGTACCCTTAGCAATTCATATAACGTTACGCAACCAATTCAATTCCAAGATGGTAGTTTAACGCTTATAGTCTTTGCTACATTTCAACCGATTGATGAAGCTTCACAGGTTTTAGTACGCTTTCTCCCCTATATTAGTATCATTGTACTCGTAATTGGTGTAGGGAGTGCTTATTTCTATTCCAGGTTTATTACAAAACCACTTATTTATATTAATGAGGGTGCACAAAAGATGGCAAATTTAGATTTCTCCGAAAAAATTGAGGTTCGCTCTACAGATGAGTTAGGAGAATTATCTAATAGCTTGAATGACATGTCTATTAACTTACAACAAGCTATGTTTGATTTAAAAAAAGCAAATCAACAATTAAAAAATGATATTGAAAAAGAAAGAGAAATAGAAACAAAACGCAGAGAGTTTTTTGCGATTGTAGCACATGAATTAAAGACCCCTCTTACTGTAATGAAAGGATACTTAGAAGGGATGATATACAATATTGGCCCTTATCAAAATCGTGATCAATATTTAAAGAAAAATCATCAAATTATTGAAAGTATGGAACAATTAGTTCGTGAAATTTTAAGCATGTCGAAATTAGAACAACACACCTTTAAACTAAAAGTAGAAGAAGTTAATCTTTCGAAGTTAATAGATACAATCACAAAAGATCTCGAATTTTTTGCTTCTCAAAAAAGCATCCAAATAATAAAAGAAATTGATTCTGACCTTTCTGTTTATACAGATCGTGTTCTTTTTGAAAAAGCATGTAAAAATGTTATCCATAATGCGGTTATGTATTCACCACATAATGAAAAAGTCTATATAAAGTTAAATGAGGATTCTGAACAAGGTCAAATCAAAATGCAAATTATGAATACAGGTGTCAATATTAAAGAAGAAGATATACAACAAATTTTCAAACCATTTTATCGAATTGAAAAATCAAGGAATCGAAATACTGGAGGAAGTGGTTTAGGTTTATATATTGTTAAACAAATTTTTGAAACGCTAGATATAAAATATTCTATAAAAAATATGGAACATAGTGTACAATTTTGCATGAACATTCCATTATCTAAACAAAAAACAAACAAACTCCCCTTTTAGTAGGACGAGTTTATTTGTTTTTTGTAGTAAGTATAAACTTATTAGGAATCAATAGGGTGACTTTTCGTTTTATGACGTATGCTATTTTCTAAATGGCGACCGTAATAAGTAACGATAACAATTAAGGATCCCCAATCCACTGCATCCAACTTAAATATTCTCCCCTACTATAACAGCAAAAAGATGACGTATTTGTAGACTTACAAAAGGAAGAACGAATATTACTACCTCGCTACGAACTTGTAATAGCCGCTGATGTTACTGATGGTATATAGCAATAAGGTAGCGACTGAAACATATATTATATTGAAAACTAGTGAACAACTAGCTTTCCTTTTTTATTGGGGAATTAACTTAGTTCGGGAGAGCGTTGCAATAGCATTGCAACGCTCAAGGGTTCAAGCCACGTATTTTCCATTATGGTATCTATACCTTAGTATTACTAGGGTTGAGAAAGGACGATAGAAAACGCACAAGCAGTTGGCCCAATATCGGTTCATAATTTTACGCTTTCTATCACTCGCGGATCCCCGCCCGCCTCTACTCGCCTATAGTGTAATGGATAACACATGAGATTTCGGCTCTCACAATCTGGACTCGAACCCTGGCAGGCCGGCTGTAATCGTATATAACCTAAACAAAGGTCCAGTACGAATCCCAAGCTCTGGACCTTTGTTTGCCGTAAAGAGTGATCCGAACATTAAAATTTTGATATGAAGGGAGATTTTTATAAAACAATGCAATATTCCCCCATGGAATAATTACCCTTACTCGCCTTATAATTGAATTAATATATAGTGGTGGTGTAATAAGTGAACAAGTTAAAAAAATACTCGAGGATCTTCGTCATGTTTTGTACATTAAGTGTGATATTCCTAATCATTTCGCCTAATAAAATTATAGGTAGGTCGGCTATCCAAAAAGGTGACGTGAAATTACACGTATACTCTCAGGCTACTACGGGAGCACCTCAAAAGATCAGTGAGAATGATTTGGCTATTTTAAAAGAAAGAGTGAGAGACACGTACCCAAACATAGCCTCGACAGATATTGAACTTGTAGGTGATACCCCATTTCGTCATGTTGCAGATCCAGCGTATGTTCAAGATTTTACTGTATATGGTGAAGTAATAGGTATAACACGAAATGAGACATCAGGAGAAAATACTGTCGCAGTGTTAAAGGTTTCCTACTGGGATATGCCGATGATTCAATATTTCTTCTATAAGGTGCTAATAGAAGAATAGCACTTGAAATAGTGTTATCCTTTCACGGAGCATCCAATATACAGGTTTTTAGAAAACAGACCGACCATAACGAGCGGTCAAAGGCTTCGTGAATACAGAATGGTATGCTGCGGAAAAAACCGAGCAAAGAGTTGATGATATTACTACCTATTTGACCTTTATTATGACAGTGAATGTGAGGTAAGAATATGTAGTTAGAAGATTTTTTAGAAAAGAATAACGAAAATTACGATTTTAAAAATGAATCCCCTTCGGATAAAGTGAAGAATGAGGAGGATCCAATAAAGAAGTTTTTTGAATTTAAACTAGATAGTACAAGATCTCGTTTTGATTGTGATCGTTGTGAACTTGCAAAAGAAATTTATAAAAAATTGTGGAGTTTGAGTGATAAAGAATTAAAACAAAAATTATATCGATGAGGAAAAAATTTATTTTTATTGGAAAGACCATGCCTTGAATAAAATAGCACTACCAACACATTTATCCTATGAAGAAATTATTAAAATCATTGAAAAAATTAACGGATTAATTGAAGATCGTGAAGAGGAAATATTGAGAGAACTGAAGTGAAAATCATCCTTGGGATAACACAACTCCCATGCTCATTTTTACATTAGGTATGAACGTGATTTTTATACTAGTTTACTCTCGTTTCACGTAATCAATGTAGAAAGTAACGATCTAAAAAAGTGATGCAACCATAATGTATCACTTTTTTTAGATGAATACAGGAAATACCTCTCTTGATTCAGTAAGTCTGTTCGCTTGCCTTCTACCCTTCCCACTCCTGTTTCATGACTTTCAAATAGAGTTCCTCAAACTCTTTAAAATGGACACGAAAAGCACGTAATGTATCGATATAAGCAGTAATCACATCTTCTTCATCAAAATGGATACCATCCTTGGCTAAACCATAGCTATCATCAAGGCTGTATAAATCAAAATATTCCTCTTCCCAATACACGCTTCTGTTCATGAGTAAACGAGTGGAACAAGTAATAGCTCGTTTAAAATTCCATTTCTTTTCTATTAATTTTTCATTCATGACAGAAAGAAGGATGTTTACCGAGGTTTTCTCATCAACTGTGCGACTAAATGATAGTAACGCCGATTCTATAAATACCATTTTTGCCGTAGACATTAAGGATATCTCTATAATTTCATAAGGCGGGTGATCATTTGATTCAATCAATCTATCGCACCATGAAATAACCTCCTCCCTGTTCCAAAGTCCACAGCCTAGTCCTAATGCATACAAGTGGGCTAACTTTTGATAGGATTCCAATATGTTTCACCTTCCCTTTTACTTAATAGGGGTATCGCAAGCATTTGTTGCTAAATTATACTTAGCAACAAATACAATAAGCTATCCAAATGGACAGCTTATTTGCATCATGATCGCTAGTAGAAGTCATTTAAAAGCTCTACATCTGGACTTTTTCTTTGTTCCGACGAATAACCCACCAAACCGAAGCTAGAAGTAGTATAGGCAGCGGTATTAACTGAATAAAGAAAAATCCTTCCCAAAAATCGAGCATAGTACTACCTGGGGAATCTGTTGACATCCCACCTATAAAAAAAGACAATGGAATAGCAAGTATATTTATCCCTAAACTAACCATTACGAATGATAGATTTTTATTCCTGATTACTGGTAATGCAGCCAAAATAAATAAAACTATTGCAGTTCCAATTATAAGAAACAGTACTCCAAAATAAAATGCAAAATATAAAATAAATTCCATAATAGGTTCCATAATACCCCTCCGTGGCTTTCATTCATCCTCTTGAGTACATATTCAAAGTTCTGTTATGTCATATAAGTAGTCAGGATACTGAAAATCAGTTACATACATCTTCAACCTCGTTTTCTTCTCTTTACTTTCTGATTTTATATCCGACTTACTACCTTGCTTTTCTTCTGCTTCAGATTTTCCTTTTGCTAAGGCTCCTCTTAGCTGTCTTTCAATTTCTTCATCGCTATAGCGCAAATGCTTCATGTCTTCTACAATTTTATCTGTTTCAAATACTTTATCTACTTGTCTATACTTTGACTGTGTAAGTCCATACTTAAGCATATAAGCGACAGCCAGGGTATATCCTTTTATTATTTTATAGTGAAATAAATAATGGGTCAAAAAAATTTTTTGAAAATTATACAAAAAAGGCATAATTTATCGATCACCCGGTAATCGTAGTGGTCTTTCATGTTCGAATCTCCTATTTAGAGTTAATATTTTACGTTTCCTTTCATCTTCAACCATTCTAATGCTCAATCATATTACGCATATTTTTAGATTTTCCATTTGTAGCTATATTAATTGAGACGTTAAAATCTGATTCTTTATTCTGAAGGGATATTCTCCCCTCTTTTTTAAATCGTTTCCATAATTTGGAATTCTGACGATATAAGGAATGTGATAACTGATACGTGTCAATCCCTTTTTCGATTCCTTTTCGGTACGTTTTTTTAATTTCTTTTTCAACTTGGTCCTCTGCAATTTTTTTAATATCATTTACAGGCATAGAATTTATTAATTGGAAAATATCAGCATCGAAATGGATGTTCATAAGCATGCGTAACTTTCCATTTTTAATAAAATGCTTTGTATCTATCTTTGGATTTTTCAATACTATATGTCCAATGATTTTCTCGTTAGATTTTAATAGTAATGGGGCTCGTTTGGTATTTTCATCCGTCCATCGAACCCCAGCAATATCATGGTCGTTTAAATGATTTATATAGAATTTATCACTTATAAAACCATAACCACTAAATTTTAACATTGGAAATGATGTATGCCCTTTTTTCCAATATGTTTTAGTCGTAGCTAAGAAAGGAATGCGAGTTGTCATCCCGGGTTCATAATAATTTCTTTGGAATTTATATAAAGGTAAAGGATCTATTATTGTATATTGCTTAGTTATCTCTTTTGGTAAATTAATGATTGTATATAATTGAGAAATATTTAAAATATTATTGTTCGCTAATATATTTTCTAAAGGTTCCTTAGTTCCAAATATCCACATAGTATCTCGAAATTGAAAAAAACGAGAGAAAAAATCATTAAATTGATTTAAGTCACCATGTTTTAGAAATCTCTCTGTTACAACAATTGTTTTGAGATGCTCCCATGAGATTTCTTGTTGAGCACCTTTATAAAAATCAAATGCTGCCTCATCTAAAATGGGACCTTTTCCCTTTCCAATATAGGCCTGGCTATAATTACGGGTAGTGCTCCCTTCTTGTTTCGCTATGTTAGAAAAATTAATAAATTGCGGACGAATGATATAATTATTATCTTTAAAATCGATACCTAGACTATTTATATACAAAACGTGATGCAACTCTCTTTGATCCCAACACCCTGTTAGAAACGTACACATCATAAAAAGAAATATAACTATTCTTTTATTTTTCTTCATCGGTACTCTCTCTTTTCCTTGTATTATCTTGAGTATGCAATTCTTTAGGTCTTTTTTTCATATATGTGAAAGGAATTCTAAATGTGGCTGCTAGCATACTTTTAAACACAGGGGGTGAATATGGTGTAAAAAATGGAACTCCAAAAGAGCGTAAATTTACTACATGTATTACCATCACAAGGACACAAAAGATAAATCCTACTATGCCTAATAAAGAAGATACTAGGAATACTGCATATCGCAATATACTTATTATTCCTGTTACTGACTGATTAGTTAAAGCAAATGTCGAAACAACCGAAATTGCTATTATAATGACCATAGATGCTGAAACAATTCCTGCACTAATAGCAGCTTGTCCAATAATCAATCCCCCTACAACAGATAACGTTTGGCCAAATACGGCAGGAACACGCAATCCTGCTTGCCTCAAAACTTCAAATAAGGTCATCATAATTAGCCCTTCTAAAGGAGCAGGAAAAGGAATCCCTTCTCTTGATAAGCTTAATGTTGCTAACAACGTATAGGGAATCTGATCTGGATGATATGTAATTAATGCTATCCAAATTCCTGGAAGAAATATAGAAATTGCTATCCCAAAAAGACTTACAAGTCGTACAAAGCTGCCGAATATATAGAAAAAATCTTGGTCTTCAGATGTATTCACAAAAAAAGGAAATGTAACTGGTGCAATAGTGGCTGTTGGTGATCCTTCAACTAGTAAAATAAAACGTCCATACAACAAACAATTCACAGCATAATCAGGGCGTCCTGTATATTCAACTAAAGGAAATACACTAAATTGATTGTTTGTGATTAATTCTTCAATTTGTGCACTTGAAACAATCCCGTCTATTTTAATTTGTCTTAATTTTAATCGAACTTGATTAATGATTTCTTGGGATGCGATATCTTTTAAATACAAGAGTGCTACTTTAGTTTGTGTTCTTTCTCCAATAATAAATTCTTCATAACTAAGAGAACTCGTTTTTAGTCTTTTTCTAATTAATCCTATATTTGTGTTTAACTCTTCAACAAATCCATCACGTCCACCCCGAATGGTCATCTCTGTATTTGTTTGTTCAACTGATCTTGTAGGTATTTGGGCAATATCAACTATATATCCTTGTTTAGATTCTTCAAAAATAATGAGGAGGTTACCTTCAAATATAATCTGAGAGATAGTTTCATTCGAATTTACTATATCTAATTTCTTTACTGATAACTGGGGAATTAATGTTGAAAGGTTAAATTCTTCTATCGAATTACTTATAAGCTCTTTGCAAACTTGAGATGATGTGGCTTGTTTTAATTTTGTATTGTCAATTAAGCTTTGACAATACATAAACAATACTGACCTCGTTTTTTCTTTCTCATCGAATTCACGCTTTATTACTTTTACATCGTTACATCCCTCAAACCACTCTAGTATTATCTTCTCGTTTAATTCTACTCGTTTGTTCATCTACGTTGTCTCCTTCAAATTCAGCAACCTTATATAAAATACATTCTCATACTTTTTCAAGAACTTTTCTTATATTTAGCAACCCATACAAACACTATCAGTAAGATAGAAAATAAAAATAGCCCTAATGCTGAAACTGGTAAAACAATTTGAGATACAAACCAATAGAAACTAGAGTCACTGATAGGTAGTGTACTTATTAATACAATACATGAAAGGATTACAAACATAACCCCATTTCTCGTTTTCCGATTTGTAATTGATAACAAATCTGGAATAAGAAAAACAACAAGTGATAGACGAATAAAGATCCCTACAAGCCACTGATACACGGAGAGGAAGTCTAAATTTTCAATGTACCTTCCTATTGACACAAGTCTCCATTCTTCAAATGCTGGATATCGTTGGTTTGCTGCTACGAAAGGACCAAATTCTATAATTGCTGCCATAACTGGTCCTATTGTGATACCAATAATAACAATACCCAAAGCAATCAGTTGATATAATTTAACTTTTGAACAAATGTGATGTTGTAAAAAAAGAATGAAGATTAACTCTAGAAATCCTGCTGCAGGATAAACCATCCCCTTAAATACTGGATTCATTCCATTTTCCATCATTGGCTGAAGTAAAGAATAATCTTTATGTGGAACATTTGCAAACATTACAAAAAAACCAAGTAGAAATACAATAGGTAACAAAACACCTGTTGTAAGTGCAATAGATTGAATTCCTCTTGTAGCATTATAGAGACAAATCATTGAAAAAAGTATTCCTAATACAAAGTGAGGTGTTTCTGGTAAATAAAAAGAGAAAAAGGTTAATGTTTCTTTTAGTGCAACGACACCAATTGTTATTAAATAAAGTACAACTATGAATATGATTGGATATACACTGAATTTCCCAAAATTATTTTTTAACCACAAAAACAAATGTTCATTTTTTATGTTTATATATATGATGAATATTAATGAAATCCAAATCAAGTATATAATGCTTACTAATATGATAGAGATCCACGAATCTCTACCCGAGGTATCTAATAACATAGGAATCATAATGACATGATTAATTATCCCTATACTACCAATAAGTATCATAGAAACTTGAAATAAAGTAATTGTTTGCTTAGTCATACTTACCACCATATTTTGTAATGAAGAAATATTACATAGTATAACTGATACATTACATCTTTATTCCAAATGGTTAGTGCTTAGAGCCATGGACAATTAAACGCTCTTATTTATAAAATCTATCACATGAGATGTAAGCTAGTTCCTTTTTACAGATAAATAATTAAACGGGACAGTATTTAGATCCTACATCTAGGTAATGTCCCGTTTTTTATATGTAATTCTTCAATGTTATAGTCAATCGATCATAACAAAAAGAACCTATAGGATATCCTACAAGTTCTTTTTTCAAATATTGTTAAAAAGGGGACAACAAACTATCTTAACATTCAATACAGGGAGACCATTTTGATTATGGCTTGGTTTTATTATATATCAAATATAAACATTTGAAAAAGTGGGTTTTTGAAAATTATGTGAATTCAATAACCATGGTTTTTATATTAGGTATTATTAATTTCGTTTACCACTAACTTCTTCTTACTTAAATAAACTGCTCGATCCGATTTTTTTGCAACTTCTTGTGAATGCGTCACAACAATTACGCATTTATTTTCTTGATGCGCGAGCTCCTGGAACAACTCAATAATTTCATTTGCCGTTTCTTCATCCAGATTTCCTGTCGGCTCATCCGCAATCAGTAAATCAACATTACAAGATAACGCTCGAGCTATTGCTACACGCTGTTGTTGCCCGCCACTTAGTTGCAGAACATTTCGTTTCGCTTCTACTTCTGTAAGTCCTACTTTCTCTAATAATTCTAACGCCCTTGCCGTTTTATTTTGCACTTTAACACCTGTAATTTCCATTGCTGTTAATACATTTTGAAGAGCAGTCATATAGGTAATCAAATTATAAGATTGGAAAATTACCGATACATTTTGATTACGGTACCGATCCAAACCAATTTTTCGAATATCCTTTCCATTAAACAGTACATAACCATTTTTAGGTATATCTAGCCCACAACCTAAGCTAAGAGTAGTGGTTTTACCAGATCCGGATGGTCCTAGAATAGTGTAGAAATGCCCTTTTTGAAAAGAAAAGTTAACATTGTCTAGTATCGCTACTTTTTTTCCGTTACTTTCATAATAATAATCTAAGTTTTTAAATTGTAAAATCGTCTCCATATAGAGCCTCCTTATTCATCTTTTAAAAGAATTTGTTTTGGATTCAGGCGTAGAATAGATAATGCTGGAAGAAGCGTTGCTAATATAGCAATAGCTAGTCCAATCCCCCCCATTTTGCCTACATCTTCTCCTGTTACACTTACATTAATTTTATCAATTGGATCTTCTTTTTGATTTTGTAATGTGCCACCAGGTCCAGCCATCATTACAGTACCATTTTGCGGGGTGTCTGTTTCTTCGCTTGCTGTAGCAACTTCACTTGAAAGTAAATTATCCCCTATATATTGAGAAACTTTAGCTCCTGTTGTTATGGATAATCCAAATGCTAAAAGAGCGATACATACAACTTCTACTACAAACTGCGCCATCAGCTTCCACTTTTTTTCTCCAATGGACAATAGAATCCCCATTTCTTTGCGACGCCCTTTAATCGATAACATAATGATTAACCCTAATATAATCGCACCTGCAATTGATACAATATAAATAATCATTTGAGAAGTAGATGAGATATTTTCGATAGGCCCAATCATTTGTTTGTACAATGAATCATGTGCATCTAATTTATAATAATTAAAATTAATATTAGATTTTTTTGCTTCTTCTTTAAATGCTTCAATGTTTTGTGGGTCTTTCAAGAAATACACGACTTGAACACTACTTATACCTTGATCTACTTCTAATTTTTTCATAGTTGCATGCGGCATATATAGTTTATTAGCTGGATCCATTATAGGAGGAGCCTGTTGACCCATAGCTTGCTCATTCGTTTCGTAAATACCGATAATTTCAACCTCAAGGGTTTCCTTCTTATCCCCTGATTGCACTTTAATTTTGTCTCCTACTTTCAAATTATTTAATTCCGCTAATCGTTTTTCCATTAAAGCTACATTCTGATCTTTCATCTGTTCTGTAATTGGTTTTCCATCAATGATTTTACTTTTTCCGTTTTTAAAGCTTTCTTGTAATGCTGTCTTGCGAACTCCTTCAATCATAAAAGAAGAATTCATATCTATTTCTGTACCGGAGCTTGAACCGCCTCGTACAGCTGCCATTCCCACTTTACCTTTTCCTTCATCTTCTCCTTCTGAAGCCCCTACTAGTTTAAGTCCATCAGAAATTCCGAAAGTGTTAGTTATGTAATTATAGTCTTTTACATACTTTGACTTCGCTAATTGATCTGCTTCTTTTGTATTAAGCTTTGGCGGATTAGGCATCTCTCCAGTTTCCCGAGCTTGTTGACCTAATTTGTCAAAATCAAGACTTAAAGTAACATCTGCACCGAGTTTTTTTCTTGCTGCATCAGCAGCTTTTTTTGATGCATTTTGGATTGTGAATCCTGCCAACACTAAATTTGTAACAATTAGGAAAACTGCCATCAAAATTAATGATGTTCCTACTCTTTTTTTCATACTGAGAATTGCTCGTTTCATAAAGTTCATTTTTTCTTACCTCCTTGATAACTTGTATTCTATATAGGTTATCTAGAGTCTATATGGAGCTAATCGGTAGTTTATCTAGAGATATAAGGAGTTTATGTGTAGTTATTCATTGACCTGGTCAAGAAAAACCGGAACACATATTCAAAAACGTAATCGTTTTTGAATATTGATAAAGAGACAGTCCTTAGATAGGGTTAAGATTCATTGAATGAGAGTATACAAATCCATGCTTATTATGTAATTTCTATATAACAAATAAAAAGCACCTTATTTGAATGGTTATATGTGTGTGTTTGTTAAAATATGAAAATCCATTAAAGAATATGGAGTTTTATTGAAGTTGATCGGATTTTCTAATAATAATATTGTGTTAAAAAGCCTAACTTATAATTTTTATAAGTTAGGCTTTTATGCTATTTATAAGAAAAAGTTATAGAGACTCATAATATTTTATAATTTAACCTATTGTATTTAAACAAGTAAAATAAAAGTAACAAGTGCATACATTAAGGAGGTTTTTTGATAGTGACAGAAACTATAACATTTAGGATTGCAACGGCAGATGATTTAGATGAAATTGTAAAAATGCTTGCTGATGATGTTTTAGGAAATAAAAGAGAGCGCTATGAAACACCACTCCCTGATAGTTATATAAAAGCATTTCATGCTATTGATTGTGATCCAAATAACGAGTTAATTGTCGCATGTGATGGGACAGAGATTATTGGGCTTCAACAAATTACATTTACGCCTTACATTGTACGTCAAGGGGGTTGGAGAGCTACAATTGAGGGTGTACGGACAGCCTCATCAAAACGTGGTAAAGGTATAGGAAGTAAACTTATTAAATGGGCTATTCAACGTGCTAAATTACGAGGATGTCATTTAGTACAGTTAACAACAGATAAAGAACGACAAGAGGCTT
>NZ_ALBR01000041.1:0-47657 GCF_002081505.1 Bacillus sp. CDB3
ATTTTATAAGAAATTAGGTTTTAAAGATTCTCATGAAGGATTAAAACTCTCTCTCTAATGAATATAGCTATTTATATACCAAAAAGACGTATATTGTAAGGTAAATTAACTAGAGGCTTCGAAAATTATGGTAATTATCACTGTATTAAATATACAAATTGACACATTGTCTTTCATATAAATTACGTCACTTCAAAAGGTGTACCTTTTGATACGAAAATAAGCAAGTTAATGTTCTCTTTTATGAATGAGAATATTAACTTGCTTTTTAGATTTTAGTAAAAATTATTATAGTTTTATTTTATTGATAGCTTTATAATATAATATACAAATTCTTCACCTGTTTTTATAATTAATTAACAGCATAAATAAAACATAAATTTTATCCATGTTTTAAAATAATATGTATTTTGGAGGAGGTTAATTTGATTTTTTCAAAACTCATTGATCGATATGCCTTGTATGATTTGCACAAAAAAAGAAGTGTCGAGTTTCAGTATACTTCTCTTTCTAACACCTCACTAGATATAAAGGACATAGAATTTTTTTATAAAGTACAACCATCTAATATTCATTTTAACATTAAGCATTCAAAGCAGGAAAAGGAATACATGGTGGGACAATTCAAATATAAAAGCTCGGTTCAATCTGGTGATTCACGCAACGACTCTGTAACTGGGGAATTATTTTTACATAAAAATGCAGATACACCTCATGTCATCTTTGTTCACGGTTGGAGAATGGATTCTAACGAACGTGTAAAAAAAATATTTCACGACCATATGACCAACTTGAAGTGGAATATGTATTATTTCACTCTACCCTATCATTTTGAAAGAAAACCCAACCAATCCTTATTCAGTGGAGAGTACATGGTAAGTGCCAATATTGAACGAACTGTACAAGCCACTAGACAAGCGGTAGCTGATTTACGAGCTTTGATTAAATGGATTAAAGCAAATAATAATGGCCCCTTGATTTTAATAGGAGTCAGTTTAGGTGGGGTTATTACTAACCTAACAGCTCTTGTTGAATCAGAGATTGATGTATTAGCATCCATTTTCTACGCGAATCGACTTTCTTATTCGATTTGGAAGACAAATCCAGGTAAATTTATTAGAGAAGACTTGGAACATCATGGTGTAACGTATGATGATTTAATAGATTATTGGAAAATCACTGAACCGAGTCAAGCATTACCAAAAGTGAAAAAAGAAAATATTTTATTAATTTCAGGTAGGCACGATCTATATGTGCATCCTGAGGATACGGACTATTTGTGGGAATCCTGGGAAAAACCTACGCGATATATTTATACATGTGGGCATGCCGGGATTGTCCTTAAACGTAAAAAAATTGCAATTGATACTATCAATTTTATTCAGAATCGATTGAACTCCCCACACTTTCCCAATGTGATGCCTTAAAGCGAGAAATTACTAAGTACGGAATCTTATACTTGCAATGTTTCATTTTATACTAAGCTCACTTTTAAATCTTCCTTTTTTCTGTTTTCTCCCTTAACCTTACATGATTGGAAAATGATATAGAATTTAGGAAGTAACTCTGAAATAAACTCGCCATATGGAAAAGCGCTACTTATTCACCAGAAATTATTGTTGTATATCCTTCTTATGCAATATTACATATAAAATGCTTTATTTGTTCTGTTATAATTTTAAGAGTAAATTATTCATCCATTAATTTACACCATCCATATCTACAGTTATGGAAAACCTAATTACACATAAAAAAGAGAAGAACATTGGTGAGTTCTTCTCTTTTTGTTTATTTTTTTCATTGAATTGTAATATAATTACAGTATGTGAAATTATACTAATTTAACTTTAAAAGCGAAGTGAAAATAACCGTCACTTCGCTTTTTGCATTTACAATCCTTATTACATTTACTCAATTCAGTATATACTTCCACATTATTTGCTTTTATTTAATCGGTTCCTCTGTTTTTAAAACAAATGAACTTAATGCAGGAACTTTAATTTTATTATCATGGACAACATAAAGTGTTTTACTTCCGGCTTGCTTACCATCTACAAGCACTTTCCAAGGACCTTTCGATGGAAGAGTTATGTCCACGGTTTCTCTGTTTGCATTGTGAGCCACCATAAAGTATTCGCTTTTATTCCCATTGCCCTTTCCATCTATTGTATAAGCTACAACATTTTTGGGAGCATCAATAAAAGATACATGTGTTTTAATTTGCTCTGCAGATGTCATTCGAAAAGCTGGGTACTTTTTCCGTAAATCTATTAAGCCCTTCATATAATCTACTTCATTATTAAATGCTGCACGGCGCAACCAGTCCATCTGGTTAATTGAATCAGGAGATTTGTAACTGTTATGATCACCATATTTTGTGCGCATAAACTCTTGTCCTGCATGTAAGAATGGAATACCTTGTGATGTTAATAAAATAGAAGAAGACAATTTGTGCATTTGTTTTCGCACTTCTTCACTTTCACCTGAATTAGTCAACTCAAGTTTATCCCATAATGTATGATTGTCATGTGCTTCCACATAAGTTAGCACCTGCTCTGGATCTTGATAAGTAGTCGAATTTGTATCATAGTCAATACCTGCCTTAATGCCTTTTTTAATACGGTCTTCCATGTTTTGCTTTCCATTTACAAAACCATTATCTTTATCCTCAAATACACTACCTTTCAATCCATCACGTATATTATCGTTAAAATGAGCAATCCCTTTCATTTTCTCCGCATTTTTTTGATTGGCTTTCAACTCAGCTGCTAGAGGTGTATTTAAATCCCAGCCTTCTCCATGCAGAATAATAGAAGGATCAATTTGATTAACACCTTTACGTATTTCATTCATCGTTTCATAATCATGAATACCCATTAAATCAAAACGGAATCCATCTAAATTATATTCTTTTGCCCAGTATGTGACGGAATCCACCATAAATTTCCTCATCATTTTTCGTTCCGAAGCCGTATCATTTCCTACACCAGTTCCATTGGCAAGTGTTCCATCTTCATTGTAACGATAATAATAACCGGGAACTAACTTATGAAAATTTGATTCAGCGGCATTATACATATGGTTATATACTACATCCATCACAACACGAAGATTATTATCATGCAGTGTTTGAATCATTTGTTTTAATTCAGTTATTCGAACAGTCGGTTCATAAGGATTTGTAGAATAGGAACCCTCTGGAACGTTGAAATTTTTCGGGTCATATCCCCAGTTATATTGTGGTTCATTTAAAGTTTCTTCATTTACCGAGGCATAATCAAATATCGGTAAAAACTGAACGTGCGTAACACCAAGATCTTTTATATGATCAAGTCCTGTTTTTACACCTGCAGGCCCTTTTGTTCCTTTTTCTGTTACCCCTAAATATTTTCCTTTTTGCTTAATGCCACTTTCAGGTTGGATGGAAAGATCGCGTACATGCAATTCATAAATAATAGCATCTTCCGGATTTTTAAATTCTGGTTTTTTGTTTGCTTTCCATTTTTTCGGATTTGTTTCGTTTAAATCAATGACTACACCTTTATCTCCATTTACAGAAGCAGCACGTACATATGGATCAACTGCTTCAGTCCACTTATCCCCAATTTTCACCTTATACGTATAAAAGAGACCTTTTTGGTTCCCTTTAAGTTCTGCTTTCCAAGTCCCCTTTTCACCTTGTTGCATGTTTATTTCAGTACCTATTTTATCGTTCCATTTTTTATATGTAACCAATTTCGCTTCACTCGCAGTAGGAGCCCATACACGGAACTTTGTATGTTGCGGGGTATATATATTACCTAAATCGTTACCACTATAATAAAATAATTTATCAAACTCTTCGCTACGAATGACTTTACCAATTTCTGTATTCGTATTAGCTAAGTTTTCTATTTTAACTTTGTATGTCTGTTTTAAATCAATTTTCTGTTCCGTAATTATTTTCACCTTATTAGTAATATCTCCACCATTTTTATCAAAAGGATTAATTTCCTTAATTTTAATTCCCTCAATTTCAATTTTCTGTTCCTTACTATTAAACGGAACATTAGTCGTTACAGTAATTTCATTAAAACTATCAATAGTAGCTTTTTGAATTGAGAGATCCGAAGAAGGCTTAGAGTCATATATTTTTTCATCACCCGAAAGAATCCATACTTCAGCACGACCGTCCTTTATATTTTCAATCCAACGATCTCCACCGTCTTTCTCCCACTCATTCGTACGAATGATAAAGCCTACACGATTATAGTCACCATCTATTTTAATTTTTGCGTACTTTCCAAATTCATCTTCACCAGTAAATTCATATGAATTACCATTTGCATTTTCTCCCCACATCCAAAGATTCCAGTTTTTTGTGTTTCCAGATTTCTCTTTGTAATGAATGATAATTTCAGTAGCTTTCGAACTTGAAACTGCCTTCACACTCTGAAAAGAGAAAACAGATGATAACATAACAATTATGGTAAGTAATAAAAATGATTTGTTAATTAACCTTTTTGTCATTTGCACCACATACACCCTTTCTTTAAATAGTACGAGCGATTTATTATGCTCGTCTAAATTACACTGCTTAAATTAATGTAGAAACCTCGTTTATTTCACCCCCATATTGACTATTTTCACGTATGTATTCCAATGATCTTTTAATATGAAAACGTTTGCATCAATACTTAAAAAAATAGATTTGTTTTTCCCTTCATATATTTGTAAATACTAAAAGATCAGGGAAATCATTTTAAAGCAATCGTTTGTTATCGCTTTCATTTTATAGCACTTACTATTAAGAGGTCAATATATTATTAATTTTCTGTTTTTATACCCTTTAAATCTTGTATATTTGGGGTAGCTTATTGAAGATAGCCAGCCTGATTATTGCTTAGTAAGTTTATTTTCACTAATACATTGCTACGTAAAAAAACAGCTAATATCCTTAAAATAATATTAGCTGTTTTTTCATAATGTATTAATTAAAGTCCGATATGGGCTTTCACGCATCGCGAAATGTGTAATGCTGATTACATTTTCGGATTTCATTTCCAATTTATTTCCTTCTAAATGCAAATGCTGAGATCACTTCCAAAAATAATAACCCCGCTCTTCATTTAAGACGGGGTTACACTTATACAGCAAATCGGATTCAGATTTTTTTCGAATGTTCGTTTCCTCTTCAGGAGCTAGATCTGCTAGTTTCGTAATTTCTTCAGCTTATTGGTTGCTTTCAACTAAATTCATCATAATTTTAATCAGGATTTCTATTTTATTACTCGAAACCTTGATGCTATCACAAATCGCTCAAAAAATAGATAATGATGTTTATTTTTCAACTCCACAAAGCAATTTTATCTCTTTAATTTGTTCTATATGACGCTGTTCATGCAAATAGATCAGTTCTATCCACTGATCAAGAAGTAATTCTCCAAGAGCTGGATGCGTCACTGATTTTTTCGCTAATATAGATTCATCTTCTATTGTACTCAGGAAACGCATCAATTCTTTTCTAGAGTCGTTTAACAAATCAACCATTTGCTGCACTTCAAATGGTTCTATACTTGGTTCAATCATTTCTGGGGCTATAAATTTTATCGATCTATCTAATAAAATAGTGTGAATTTCTTTACGCTCATTTAATATACTATCCATCTTTTTTAATCCCGATGAAATAACTGTTATAACTCTCTCATCTAATAAAACTAAGTGATGACAAACTTGTGCTATACTCCATTTATCCTTATCTGGTTTCCTATTAAATTGAGCATCACTTAACAAAGTAATTTCCTCAAATAATTGATTTCTAGTTTCATAAAACTTGTCATTTACAAATGTATTCATGTGAATTCTCCTTTCATTAGAACCTACATACTTAGATTCTTACGCTAGAAATATTCTCTATAGAAAAAAGATTTTCCTTCACTATTATTCCAATCCGATCTTTTCTTCCTTTAGTAGGTTCTCTAATTCATGCTGAAATGTATGAGTTCTCTCAATATCCTTGAAGATTTCCTTGAGGTTATCATGCGCTACAGCTACATCATAATACTTTCCACGGAATCCTTTCAATATAACTACATAAAACGTTCCTAATTATCAATCTAGCATTAACTATATGTAAAAAATCACCCTATTCATTCATTTTTAATGCTTATGTATGTACATTTGTTAATTTATTAGTTATATTATGGGTATTGAATGATTACGAAAAGTTAATAAATCGCTTGTATAACACCTTATATTTTTATATCCGTGAAAACTACAAAATGTATAAAATTCCATTTGTCAAATGAATTTAATGCGGAAGGAGGTTTGTGGTTACTTCATCGGGATATAATAATCAGTTTTGAACTGATAAAAATATAGGAGGCGACATAATGTTTCGTACGATTTCAAATTTCATGAGAGTAGCTGAGATAAGAAATAAAATTCTTTTTACACTAGCGATGTTAATTGTTTTTCGAATTGGCACGTTTATTCCAGTTCCTCATACTAACGCAGAGGTATTAAAAGTACAAGATCAAGCCAACGTTTTAGGCATGCTGAACGTATTTGGCGGAGGAGCGCTGCAACACTTCTCAATCTTTGCTGTAGGTATCACACCATATATTACAGCTTCTATCATTGTACAATTACTACAAATGGACGTTGTACCTAAATTTACAGAATGGGCAAAGCAAGGAGAAATGGGCCGTAAGAAATCAGCTCAATTTACTCGATACTTTACAATCATTCTCGCATTCATACAAGCCATTGGGATGTCTTATGGTTTTTAATAATATAGCAGGTGGACAATTAATTACAGATCAAAGCTGGACTACATACTTATTTATTGCGACAGTTTTAACTGCAGGTACTGCATTTTTACTTTGGTTAGGTGAACAAATTACCGCTAACGGAGTTGGTAATGGTATTTCGATGATTATCTTCGCAGGACTTGTTGCGGCGATTCCGAATGTCGCTAATCAAATTTATTTGCAACAATTCCAAAACGCAGGCGATCAGTTATTTATGCACATTATAAAAATGGTCTTAATTGGACTCGTTATTTTAGCGATTGTTGTTGGTGTTATTTACATTCAACAAGCTGTTCGAAAAATACCGATTCAATATGCAAAAGCTGTTTCAGGAAACAATCAATATCAAGGAGCAAAAAATACTCATTTACCTCTTAAAGTAAATAGTGCAGGTGTAATTCCTGTTATCTTTGCTTCAGCCTTTTTAATGACGCCGCGTACAATTGCGCAGCTCTTCCCTGATTCAAGTGTATCTAAATGGATAATTGCGAATCTTGATTTTGCACATCCATTTGGAATGACACTATATGTGGGTCTTATCGTTGCCTTCACATATTTCTACGCATTCGTTCAAGTAAATCCTGAACAAATGGCTGAGAATTTGAAAAAGCAAAACGGATATGTTCCAGGTATTCGACCAGGTAAATCTACAGAACAATATGTAACAAAAATTTTATATCGTTTAACATTTATCGGTGCCATTTTCTTAGGCGCAATTTCAATATTACCGCTTGTATTCACGAAAATTGCTACATTACCACCTTCTGCTCAAATCGGTGGTACAAGCTTACTAATCATTGTAGGTGTAGCATTAGAAACAATGAAGACGCTTGAAAGCCAGCTTGTGAAGCGTCATTATAAAGGCTTTATAAAGAAAGTGAACTAATAAAAAAACACTAGATCTTAAAGATCTAGTGTTTTTTATTCTATAATATTCTATTTTTATCTTTACTACCAAAAAAGGAACTCCTTTTTCTCACCTTCAATATATCTCTTAGCTGTTATAAAGAGTCTCATCATGAATTTATCAATAGTTAGATAATCTGGTACAAAATCTTTTAATGTAATTACTTTGTGACTAACAACTCTATTACCATCTTTTATCCCAAAGGTTTTCACTTCTAAGTATTCTATTTTACCTAAAAGTAAATCTATACCTTGATATATTAGCACTTCAACCAATTCTTTAACTTCTTTATTATCAGGCTTATATTGTGTAAGTCGTCTATTATTATCGTATAAAAAGAGATGTTGAAATTCATTAATAATATAGTCTGCAGACACAGGTATCATATTTTTCTTTCAAAAAAACAGAGTGCCGCTCATTTAGCCCTCTGTTTTAAATTAACTATATTATTGTGCATGTAAAATACCTTGCAAAACAACTTCTAATCCCCAGCGGAATCGCTCTTCTCCACCAGATAACATATCTTCTTTTAGACTTACAATCATTGGATACCTTGCTGTATCTAAAGCCTCATATGAAGCACGAATTGGGTCAAGAGTGGTACCTTTTTCTTTGCGAGCTGTTTGCTCATATGCGACCGAAGCAGCATATAACAGTAAAATATCTACTCCCCATGCCGATGCTCTTGCATTAACCCCACCTTCATGTAGTTGACGCAAAATCTGTTCAGTAAGGGCTAAAGAATTTGGCCCAATTGGAATTGTCATTAAAGCTAATTCTGCCATTCCAGAAGAGTCGAATAAAGTCCGAAAATATGAATGTACAAGTGAAAATAGCTCTTTTTTCCATGGTTCATTTTTCTCATCTGTTATTTCAATTTTCCCTAGACCATAATCTAATACATACGCTCTTAATTCATCAGCATTTTTTACGTATACATATAAAGAAGACGGCCCCGTATCTAATACTTTTGCAATTTTACGCATACTAAGGCCAGAAATACCTTCAGACTCTAATAGGTCATAAGCAGTCTTCACAATGATTTCCTTACTTAACGGTTCTTTTGCTGGTCGTGAACGACGACTAGTAATTGTATTCGTTTGTTCTTCCATAGTTCTCCTTTAGTAAATATATTTTTATTGTTGCTCATGGAGTTGATTCATAAGGTTATTCATTTTCATAGCAGCATCCTCTGAGAAACAAATCTCAAGATTATCATTTGACACTTCAGCGGATTGAGAAGAATAATCGTACATTTTTTCTTCGTAATTTTCAATTGCCTCGTTCAAATTATCATGTTTTACAATAGATAATGCAAGTTCTGCCGCATCATGCATCGCTAGATTCACACCTTCTCCAGCAAATGGAGACATTAAATGAGCAGCATCACCAATTAAAGTAACACCAGGCGTACTTTTCCAAGTTAGTCCAACAGGTAACATATAAATTCGTCTAGGAAAAATCGCACCATCTGCACATCGAATATAATTTTTAAGTGTTTCATCCCAGTCTTCGAAATATTGTAGAAGTTGATGTTTTGCTTCCTCTGAATTTTCAAATGGAATTCCACAATTATCAAGCCATTTTTTCTCTGTTCTAAAACTTAAATATACGCGAATACTGTCATCTCCATTTAATTGCGCAAGAATTCCTTTATGCTCCGCAAGTGCAAATACTTTGCCACGTCGATTAAATTTCGCCATCTGAGGATGATTTTTCGTTACATTTTTCAAATTCAATTCTACCATGCTAATACCAGTATATTGCGGTATAGAATTTGTGACAAGTGGACGAATTCGAGAGAAGGCACCATCTGCTGCTACCACTAAATCAACAGTGTCTACGTGTCCATTTTCAAAATGCAGTTCATGTATACCATTTTCTACGGGAATGGCTTTTGTTAAGTTATAGCCCCAATGTATACATTCCGGATCAACAGAATTTAAAAGTAACTCACGTAAAGTGCCTCGATCAATTTCTGGACGATCTCCGCCATTAGGATCCGCTACTTCGTCTAAATATATTTTTCCGTTCTTATCAAATAAACGAAAATCTTCTCCCTCGTATCTAGCAAGTTCATTGAATTGTTCTAACAATCCTGCTTCTTTAAGCGCCTCTTGTCCGGAATCATGATGAATATCTAATGAACCTCCTTGTTGCCGAATCCATGGTGATGTTTCTCTTTCATATACGACACATTTTAAACCATGTTTCTGTAATATACGAGCTAATGTTAATCCCCCTGGTCCAGCACCTATAATTGCAATACGTTTTTCTGCCTTATTTTTCTTTCCATCATTTATCACACCTTATATTTGATTGAATTACTTGTTTTATTTATAACACAACGTACACTGTTCGTAAAGTACACCGTTCGTTAATCACTAAGCAAATTATGTTAAACTTAATGTGTAAAAATATAAAGCATGTTACAAGTTAGTAGTAACATGCTTTTTAAGTTGATAAAGTAATAAAATTTTATTAACTTAAAAGTCCAATGATTTCTTTTATATTATTTAAATTTCTTTCTTCAATAACTTCCCTTGCTTAAAGTAAACACCCAGCGTAGTTCGATTTGCTAAGAATACACCAATCAAGATTAAACCAGCACCAATTCCCATTGTAGGATTTAATGGTTCTCCTAATACAAAATAACCTACAATAACAGCGATTAACGGAGATACATATAACCACGTTGATGGAAATACAGGATTTGTTTTTGATAAAAGCCAGTAATATAAACCGTGTCCACCGATAGACCCTACAAATATGAGATATAAAATTGGCCATTGTACATTCCAAGATGTTAAGATTGTTAGATTAGGCTGTTCCATTACGATAGATACAATTAACAACAAAACTCCTCCATAAAACATTTGAATGCCGTTAATGAGAAATGGTGATACGTTAGGTAAATCTGAAAGTATCTCTTTAGAACGAATAGAACCTATTCCATAAAACAACTCTCCTATTAATATAACAAGGCAAGCGATACTCCATATTAATGTAAGTTCTTGATGCATTCCAGGTAAAGAAATGCAAAAAACACCAAGGAGTGCTATAACTAAAGCGACAAGTTGTTCTTTTTGCAATTTTGTTTTATTTCTCTTTGATTGCAATAGCAAGATCATCATTGGACCCGTAGCAGATAGAACTGCAGCTAATCCAGAAGAAATATATTGTTCAGCCCAGTAAAGGGTCGCGAATGTCATAAATGTTAAACAAAAACCAGCATATATAATACGTTTCGATATTAAGTAAGGCATAATATCCTTTCGCTTTAATTTAAAAATAATAATGAGAATAAGGCCCGCCAAAAAGAAACGAATTCCAGCTGAAAATAATGGTGGTGCGCCCGCTTCTATTCCAATTTTTATCGTTAAAAATGTCGTTCCAAAAATAATACATACTAAAATATAATTTAAAATGACCATTTTGCTTCCTCCTTTTTACTCTTGAAATGAGTATAGAGGATATGGTGTATAACAGTGTATCAACGCATATAACAGTTGAATAAAAATATAGTTGATTGCCAGAATGTTTTTCGCTTTAATTAAATTAAAAAGAAAAACAGGTGATTCTATGAAGATAGTACTGCGTAAAGAATCCAACATACCATATTACCAACAAATATATATGCAAATCGTTGAGAGAATTCAAAGCGGGATGTTTTCACATGGCGATTACCTCCCTTCCTTACGTTCTATGGCCGATGATTTACAAATTAGTTTATTAACTGTTCGTAAAGCGTATAAGCAGTTAGAAACGAAAGAATATATACGCATTGAGCAAGGAAAAGGTACCTATATACATAAACGTGTGAATATAGATTTAAAACCAATTCCGTATCAATGGCAAAAAACGAAATCCATTAATGTTATGCGTTCTCAATATGTAATGAACCAACACCGTAAATATTTCGATTTTTCACAGGCGGTCCTTTATCCACGTTTATTACCAAATCCGTTTCTTTCAGATGAAATGCACAAATTACTTAATAAGGATCAAATGATACTGGCAACATACGGACCTGTTCAAGGTGATAAAGAACTTAGAGTGGAAATAACAAACTACTTAAAAGAACACCAAAAAGTAGTTACAGATCCATCTCAATTATTAATTACAAGCGGTGCCCAGCAAGGAATTGATTTAATCGCCCAAACGTTATTAAAGCCTGGAGACATAGTGTTAGTAGAAAGTCCGTGTTATGGAGCGGCGCTTGATGTATTTATTAATAAAGGAGTTCAAATTATCCCTGTTAGTCTTGATAACAACGGCATTCGCTCAGACTTAATCGATGATATTTGTCAAAGAAAGAATCCTGTTTTGTTATATGTGAATCCTACTTTTCAGAATCCAACGGGCACAGTAATGAGCAAAGAAAGAAGAATGGAGCTTGTAGAACTAGCAGAGCTTTATCAATTTTTCATTTTAGAGGATGATTCTTTCGGAGAGATATATTTTGAGGATTTTAAAATTCCCCCTCCAATAAAAAGCTTTGATACAAATGGTCACGTTATATATTTAAAAGGATTTAGTAAAACATTAGCACCAGGTCTGCGCATCGCGGCGCTTGCAGCTGAGGGTCCTATTTTTGAATGGTTATATGCCGTGAAAGCTTCGATGGATATAGGTAGCCCCTTATTGACACAAAAAGCACTACTTCCTTTTTTACGAGCGGAACGAATGAAAAATCATTTAGAAAAATTATGTACTGCTTTACAAATTAGACGCGATTTAACAATTGATATATTGTCTCCATTAAAAGAATTAGAATTTGAAATACCTAATGGAGGATTTAACTTATGGGTTACACTCCCTCAGTCAATCGATCCTTTTACATTATTACAAAAAGCGAATGAAGTAGATGTTTCTTTTTTACCCGGCACAGCTTGTCTGTTAAGCCATGAAACTCAATATAATCATTTGCGAATTAGTTATTCAATGTTAAATGAAAAAGATATGTTGATTGGATTAGAAAGATTATATGATACAATTACCAAATTTAAATCAATGATTTAAACTCCAAAACAACAACTAACCTCTTATTTACACAATAAAAAACCAACACTTTTAAATTTTATTAAAAATCAAGATATTAGCTGAACCTATTATTAATAGTGAATTCTTATATAATGTCATACATTATATGTATAGAAATTAAAAGGATAGAAGAGCTTGAATAAATTCGCTCTATCTATCCTCTTTTTAACCACAAATGACTTATCATAGCGGACTTCGCTGTCAACAGAACCCGTATTGCTCTATTGCTATGCTCAAACTTCTTTTTATTACTACTTGTTCAATAAGAGGTGTTTTCTTCCTGTATAAAATTTATTTTATAGGGAATTCATTATACTTATTAAAACAACAATATGATATAGACAAAGCCAAAGAATAAACATAATGGACTATAGAACCAAGTGTCGTATCTAGCAAACTGAGAATGTTTAATTTTTTTGAAAAATCCAACAAATTTAAAATCACCAATTGCCCTAATAATAAAAACTAAAGCACAGACAATACTTCCGATTTTAGATAAACTATTTGCCTGGAACCCCTGCAAATAATCTGCTTGAACAACAATAATGACACTAGCTAGTAGAATAAGAATGGCTATGAATAATGTTCCCCATATTCTCGGAGTAAAAGCAGGCTTATGTTCTCCCTCTTTTACTGGGATAACAGCGGCAGAACCCCATCGACCTCCAAAAGCCCAATAAATATGCAAAAAACTGATAAAACACAGAAGCACTACAGCTACTAATGTTAATAGTAATTTCATTTATTTGCCCCCAATGTCGTAGCTTCAAAAATAACATACACTACCGTATGTTACAGTAAAAATTTTGTCCCTTCAGGTTTTATAACCATATTAGGGACATTAATTATCGAATAATCAATTATGCTTGCGTTCGGAGGCTTTACTTCTTTCAGTCGATGTTTGTACACCCGCTGAAAGAAGTTAAAAGCTCAACCATTTTATCAATATCAAAATTAGGATTTGCTTCAAACCTTGTCATCCAACCTACATACGTTAAATAGGCAAGTCTCGCTCGAGCAATTGATTCAGTTTCGTCTATGCCCATTTTTTGATACAATTTTGCAACACAAGAAATTCTTTGTTCTTCTATATCTAATAAACGTGTTGCCACAACAGGATCATATTTAGCCCAAGCATAAATACCATTCTCAACTTTTTTATCTCGATTAAAACTAATCTGTAATAGCTGTTCTAAAGAGGAATCCTGTTGCTCCATACTTTGAACAATCAGCTTTGTTGCATGAACTTCCCAAAAGTCAAGCATAGAATCTAAAAGTTCTTGATGGTCACGAAAATAGTGATAGAAGCTTCCTTTGCTTATTTTTAGCAATCGAGCAAGTGCTTCAATGCGAACTTTATGTATTCCTTCATTAGCTAATTGTTGTAATCCTACTTTTATCCAGTCTTCCCTCGTTAATTGCATATCATCTCTCCAATAAAATACGGTAGCGTATGTTTTACGTTAGGTTACTACTATTCTCATTTTTTGTCAATTATTCATTCTATATATTTTTTGAACTTTAATGTTGTTAATCATAATATTGATCGTTATCACCCTAGGTAAAATACAAGCACATACTTTAAGTCATATTAGCTTCACATGTATAAGGGATATATCAATGATTTTGTTGGTCAAGTATACAAACAATATAACATCCATGTAATAGAATATACTATATTAGACGAAAGGAGATAGCGATATTTGGAATTAAAAAAATTTATTGATCCCCTTCCGATTCCCTCTGCAATAAAACCTAAAGGAACATATAAAGGGAAGCCATTTTATGATGTACGTATGATTGAAACGTTACACAAGTTTCATAGTGATTTACCAAAGACGAAAGTATGGGGTTATAATGGAATGGTACCTGGTCCAACGTTTGAGATAAAAAAAGATCATCCTGTATATGTGAGATGGTCAAACGATTTACCTAAAAAACACTTCTTACCTGTTGATACAACCGTTCACGGGGCGCATGATAACCCAGAAGTACGAACTGTTGTACATTTACATGGAAGCCCAAGTGAACCAGATAGCGATGGTCATCCTGAAGCATGGTTTACGAAAAACTTTCAACAAACAGGACCTAGTTTCGTAAAAGAGATTTATCATTATACGAATCGAGAACGAGCAACTGCCCTTTGGTATCATGATCATGCACTTGGGATTACTCGTTTAAATGTATATGCGGGTCTTGCAGGACTTTACTTGATTCGTGATAAAGAAGAAAAATCACTACCCCTACCTAAAGGGAAATATGAGATACCACTTATCGTTCAAGATAAGTCTTTTAATCCGGACGGTTCCCTATTTTATCCTGCTCAACCTGAAGATCCATCACCAGGTTTACCATACCCTTCTATTGTTTCTCTATTTTTAGGAAATACAATTGCAGTCAACGGGAAATTATGGCCATTTTTAAAAGTGGAGCCCCGCAAATATAGATTTCGTTTATTAAACGCTTCTAATACTCGCACATACAAGTTCCAATTAAGTGACCTTAGCTCATTCTTTTTAATAGGAACTGATGGAGGCCTTCTTAAACGGCCGATTAAAGTACAAAGTTTAGATGTTTCACCAGCAGAGCGTATTGACATTATTATTGATTTTTCAAGGTTTGAAGGAAAAAAAGTAGTTTTACAAAATGGAATTGATTTAGATAATCCAACTGGTGAGATAATGGAGTTCCAAGTAACGAAACCATTATCCTGCCCAGATAAAAGTAAAATCCCGTGCATATTAAGTAACATTGCCTTTATTCCATTAGAAAAAGTAAGACGATTAACATTAAATGACTCAGAGGATGAATTTGGGCGTCTCATGCTTTTATTAGATAATAAAGAATGGGCCGATCCAGTGACAGAAACACCTTTATTTAAGTTCTGTTGAAATATGGGAGTTAGTAAAATTTTGACCGTTGGGATTTCATCCTATTCATATACATCTAGTAAATTTTTCGAGTTCTTGATCGTCATGATTTGAATGGAAACTTGTTAGAGCCTCTCCCGAGCTGATTTTTGGTTTTAAAACGACTTACCGTGCTAGTAGCAGGTGAACAAACCGTTCGAATCATAATGAAGTTTGAACCCTATTCTGGAGATTATGTATGGCATTGTCATCGCTTAGAGCATGAAGACCATGATATGATGAGACCTTTAAAAATCATACCTTCCAGTCTTATTAAGCACAAAAAGTAACACGAAAGTCCCTTCAGAATTACTGAAGGGACTTTTACATATTTGCGAAAAGTACCTTTATGTATAAGCACCTTTCAATCTATAACTATTTTTTTAGATTGTATTGCTCTAATAGCTTTTCTAACCTTTCTAAAGTAACTGGCTGTGCCGTGGTAGTTAGTTGATACCCAATACGTCCGTTCGTTTCTACAGTTGCTTGTTGTAAATTCTTGATTTCATGTATACCTTTTTCTCTCAGATGCATAAATAATTGTTGCTCTGACATTTTTGCGCGTAATAAATTCTTTTTTAAAATCTCTCCGTTTTCTATAACAATAATGCTATTTCCATTTAGAAATTTTTCTATTTTTCGTGATTTCAATTCAAAAAAATGAATGATAAGTAAAACACTCGCAAAAATAAACGCAGCAAAAATAGATGGGACTACTTTCCTACTTAATACAGGTTCTACAATAATACGACCTATAGAAACAACAATAATAATTTCAGCACGAGTCATTTGGCTAACAGATTTACTACCCGTCAATTTTAAAAAAATAATTCCAGTGAGGATTAAAATTATGCTTTCAAAAAGTATATTCATTACAGTCCAATCCTTTAATTGTGAATGTTACTAGTATTCCCATTAAAGGATTTTTATAATATTTTAAACCCTTCAGACCATGAAGGATGTAAAGGTATCCATCCATACTCTTTACGTGCTTTATTATTTGAAGCACCCCTCTCCCAGCTATTCTTCCCCGTTTGAATCTTAGGATTAGGTGCCCCTATTGCAGTTGCATATACCGGTAACCACTCTTTACTAGTAGCTGGGTAATCATCAACTATATTTACTATGCCTGAGGGCCAACTAAGAGCTAACACAGCTGCCCTAGCTGCATCTTCGACATGTATAAACGAGCTTATCCCATCCGTCGCAACAATTTCGTTATTTCGAACTTGATTCGCAATCACTCCGTTTTCCGTATACCACGTTCCTGGACCATATAACGTACCGTACCGAAGTATAACTACTTCGGATAATTCAGAGACTATTTCTTCTAATTTAACAATACCATTTATCGTAACTTGACGAGGCATAGAAGCTGAAAAATCTAGAGGATCTGTTTCTGATGCAAGCGTATCTCCTGGTTGATATGCCCACGAAATACTTTGAGCAATTATTTTCTTTACACCTACATTTTTAGCTGCGTCAACGAGATTACGAGTACCTTCGATTCTAATTTTTGCATTATCCTCAAAATCCCATGAAGACAATGATGTTAATTGATGAATTACTACATCGGGATTTGTTTCTTCTAATACAGAAAATACAGCATAACGATTAAATACATCGGCTATTACTGGTATAGCACCAACTTTCTTTATTGCTTCTACTTGCGATTCATAACGAATCATTGCAAATACCGTATGCCCCTCTTTTATTAACATTGGCAATAAAGAACGTCCTATTACCCCCGTTGCACCTGCCACAAAAATTTCCATATGTGTTCCTCCTCATTTTGAATATCATAATTAAGACGAAACATATGTAAGGTATGTGACAAATATTTGGTTAGTTTTTTCATTATTCATATGAAACATATACTTTTAAAGGATTAATTTTCCCTTGTCCCAATTCCTCAAAACATTGTATGAGTGCAGTATAATGTATTTCATGTTGAAAAATTTCTTCTATAAATGGTGTTTGTTCTATTTTTCTAAAAAACCAACCTGCATGTTTTTGATAATCATATCCGTCACTTGATCCAATAATCTGCAACTCTTTCTGATAAAAATCGGCGGTTAATGTTAGTTCTTCTATATTACCATCAGAAAGTATACATATTTCACTATTACTGCTAAGAGCTTTTTGCAATGTATGGAATCCACTATTTGTAGCGGAACATTCGAAACCATAACTATATGTTTCTATTATTTGCTCTTCTGAATCATATATGTTTTTTGTACCAAATTTCTTTGCCAATTCTCTTCTATTTGTATTAGGTTCAACAACATCCACATATTCAACACCTGCATAGTATTTTAAGAAATAACATGTGAGTAAACCCATAACTCCCATTCCAGTTATAAGTACTTTTTGATCCTGTCGTGGGTTTAATTTTAATACCCCTTTAGCAGCATCACATGAAAGAATGGATAATAAGGCAACTTTAGGTTTTATATAACTAGGTACTCGAATTACTTTATGTCCCTTAACTATTCCTATCGTTTGATGCCCATAAAAAGAAACTACTTTATCGCCTACGTTTAAATTTGTTACTTTATTACCAACTTGAATAACTTCACCATAACTTTCATACCCAGTTTCTCTCGAATATGAAGGATTAACATCTGAAATGTCCGATTCTTTATACTGTGGTAACTCTGCCCCTATACTTATTGCACCTGCGATTGTTTTAACGATAATTTCATCATCCTGTAAAGGCCTAATTTTATCCGTTTGCCACTTCAGTTGATTAGATCCTTCTAAAACTAATTTATATTGTTCCATTAATACCCTCTCTTTTTATGAAAATGTATTTAAAGTAGCTTTTGAACTATTTATAATAATTAATGTGCATGTTTCATCCAAATTTTAAGCTATAAAGTTGACTAGCAACCAACAGTGATAAAATGATTATTGAATTTGAAGGATTTGAAATAAATGAATATATTATTGGAAGTAACTGTTCTATTGCTGATTTAAAGAAAAAGTATAAAAACATAAAACACAATGATCTATCTTATAACGAAATTGTTTCCTTATTTTGTGTTAGAAATAATTATCAACGTATTTCAAAAATTTATTTAAAAGATATTTTAAGTGATGTTGTAATTGATTTAGACACAGACTATATTTATATTCCTAGAAGGTAAAAGTAACTACTTTATAATAGAGAGTTTCAATGTAAATTATGATTTAGACAAAAATTTAATAAAAAAAGTGAATCCCCAAGTATAAATCGTAAATAGAGTGATAATATACATCGTAAATTCAAAAAGAGTAAGCTTTCGCTCACGTTTTATATTCTTTAAATATCTATAAAAGAAAAATGAGCATAAGAGCATTAGTAATAAAGACATTTGATATAAATTTTCTACTACAAGAACTGCCATACACTTCACCCCCATATAAAATATATAAACTATACTTAAATGATATCATTTAACAGGAATTATTTACCAGAGATTTGTAGGAAATCTATAATACTTACTTAAATAAAAAAGAGCACTCCTACAAATGAGTGCTCTTAAAAAATATTAATTTTGATTTAAAACATGTTCTTCAAAATATTTTCCCCAGTCTGGTCGTCTTCCATCCATATCTGTAAATCCATACTCTCTTCCTAATTCCCATGAACTTAAAGCTCGTCCAGTTTTTTCATGAACAGTTGGATCACCTGCTAAAGCTGCGACTGCTCTCCCAACGAAGAAAGGCGTTTCCGATGCGATAAAATGAGGATCTTGTTTTGCTCCGTCTCGCCAATTTTCCTCTGTTACACCAAATATATCTAACATCGCTTCTGAACGAAGGAATCCTGGACTAACTGCAACCGCTGTAATATTGTGTTGTTCTAAATCTTTCGCCATTGCTTCTGCTAAATGAATTGTTGAGATTTTTGCTAAACTATAGTATAAATTTCCTCTGTATTGATAGTCGACACCATCTGTAATTTCAATTACAAGTCCCTTTTTATTATTTACCATTAATGGCACACCGTAATGGCTTGTCATTATATGAGAATGAACAGCTCTTTGTTGCATGAGTAGTCCGTTATGTAAGTTGTGTTCCCAGAAAGGTTTCTCCCATTCCGTTAAAGGATCGCCTCCCCAAACATCATTTACTAAAATATCAAGCTGCCCATTTTGTTCTTCTTGAATCTTTGTAAATAATGCTTTAATATCTTCTTCTATTGTATGGTCAACACGAACTGCGATTCCAATTCCGCCATGTTTTGTAACAAGCTCTGCTGTTTCTTCAATCGTTTCAGTTCTTCCCATACAGGATAGATTCCCTTTTGTACTTCTTCCTGTTACATATACAGTTGCACCCGCTTCACCAAGCATCATCGCAATTCCTCTTCCAGCACCTCTTGTCGCCCCGGCTACAACTGCTATTTTACCTTGTAATGGTTTCATGTGATTCTCCTTAGTTGTTATGATCAAGTTTAATTATTTATAGCACACTCTAACTACCATAATTCTTTATAAGAATTATGGTAGTTAGAGTAATACATTTTAAAGTAAATTTACCACAAACTCCACTTGCAGTTTACATTCATCAGTTCATTTAAGGGTGATTTATTTAGGGATTTTCACAGTTATCTTTCTTGGTCATCATAATATGTTTTATCTGCGTATTTTTTATCCTTTCCTTTTAGATAAGCTAAGATTACTTTTGGATTTTTAAGTAAAGCCCAGTCTCCGTATTTATCAAATCTTCTACATGAAGTTATCATTCCATTTTTTATTGTACCGAATTTCTTATTACTTTGCTTTCCCCATTCTTTTAATCGTTTAGCGAAATCTGCATCTTCGGCCATAAGCATGTTTTCATTAAATCCGTTGATTGCCATAAAGTCTTTTCTATAGCACCAAAAAATCCCTACAGATATAGCTCCATACTTAAAAAGTAAAGGGATTATTATTAACATTGCGGAAACGAATATTCCTAAAGACATCCTTTCAAACTTCCCAGTTACCCCACCACCAATGTATTTACCTGAAGCTAAATATTTGTCTACATTAGATAACATAAATTCTGTCATTTGGGTATCAGCATCTATAGTAATGATTATTTCTCCACTAGCTATTTCGGCCCCTGCATTTCGGATTTTGGATAAGTTTTTATCGTTATTTTTTAATGTAATACAGTTATAAGACTTTGCTATTTCTTCTGTGTTATCTGTGCAACGATTTAAAACAACTATGACTTCAGTTTGATCTTTATATAGCTCTGATGCCTTTGCAATTGAATCCAAACATTTTTTAATGTACTTTTCTTCATTGTGTGCAGGAATTATAAGAGAAAACTTCACATCTTTATTAAAATTTACTCCTGAAGATTCGTTTGTTTCAGTCATAATATCCCCCTTATTTTATAAAGTAAATATCTACTATATATATTAATAGTTATTAGGTTGTATTATAGAAACTGAAGGTGAACTGTTATTTACAAGTTTACTTCGGAGTATTTAAAACATAACAGTAAACGTAAAACAAGCATAACCCCGTTCTGATGTTAAGAAAGGGGTTAAATAATATGAATTAAATTTGATTAGTATTGCGCCCTATGCCTCATTGTGCAACAGCGAGGTTCACGCTTTTTCGTTCGAAATCAGCACATCTAAATAGTGCTGATTGTACATAATGCCTAATATGTTTCCGAAGGGATCAACTACGGAAGCGGTAGTGAATCCCACGCCGCGCTCTGTAGGTGCCTCATATTCTTTAGCTCCCATAGACAACAGCTTATTAAAAGTTGCTGTTACATCATCAACATGCCAGTACACGATAGCACCAGCTGGGCTAGTCACTGAACCAGCTGGTGCATAACGGCTATCGATTAAACCTAGCTCATGTTGGTAGTCTCCAATACGAAATTCGGCATATCCTGGGCGTTCAAAGTATGGTTCGCTTCCTAATAGCTCAGCGTACCACTTCTTTGCAGCTGCTAGATCATCTGTCCAAAAACTAACTGTAGTTAGTCCTCGTAATGTTTGTGTATCGCTCATAATCGATTCCCTCCATAATGTTGAGTAATACTTCCTCCTACTAAACGATATAACATCTTCTGAACTACCTTTAATTTACTTACAAATACCCCATCCTCTTATTTTTATTCAAGAAAACGACCTTTTAATGGCATATCATGTATGTAACGATTTTTTGTAATTAAACAATATTATTGTGACTCAACCAGAGCGGTACATACAAACAAGGCTATTCTATTCAAAGCAAGCCCACTCATAAGCATTATTCTTTTTTAAACTGAAAATCCACACGGTTCATTCGTTTTATTTCCTCAATTACTTTGCCAATCCCTTCTTCAATCTTGTCTTCTTTTACATTAGATACATTTAATTTTAACAATCTCTCTTTTTGAAAGTTACTTAAATAATTTTTATCAATAGAATCTATGCTTATTTGACTCTTGCTTAAATTTTGAATAAATGTATCCGTGACTATATTTCTTTTTAACTGTAAACAAGTGTGTATCCCCATTGGATCTACTGTTCTATAAGTAAACAAATCTGGATTTTCATTTTGAACACTTTCTACTACTTTCGCTAGTTTTTTTGCCCTATTGTAGTAAGATGCTTTTATTTTATGTTTATGTCGATCAAACATTCCGCTCTTTATGTAAATTTCTAAAGCAGCTTGCGAAATCATAGGACTATCGATATCTAAAATCTTTTTATACTTATAAAAGGCATCTGCAATGGATGGCGGAATGACTGCAACACCGACTCGCAAACCAGGAAATATGATCTTCGAATAACTTTTTAAATATATAACATGGTTACAATTATCTTGACTGTAAAAAGGATCTACTTTTGAATTAGTCTCTAAATCTGCTAAATAATCATCTTCCACTATAAATACATTATATTTCTTCGCAAGTTTAATAATCTCTTCTCTCTCTTTTTTAGAATACGACGTTCCAAGTGGATGGTGAAACCTCGGTATTGTATAAAAAAATTTAATTTTTTCTGTTCGGAATATCTTCTCTAGTTCATTTAAATCTATCCCTTCATGTGTACGCTTTATTCCGATTACAGGGATCTTATTTGTTTCTACATATTCAATATATAAATGGTAACTCGGTTGTTCAATTAGAATTGTGCCATGCCCATTCGGAAATGGTATAGAAGTTAATATAGCAAGTGCTTGCTGCACACCTGACGTTATAAATATATTATCTTCCTTCGTGAAAACTTGATAGTTTGCTAATTGTTTTTGAACAACCGAAATTAAAGATGGTAATCCTTTCGGTGTTCCGTATATAAACAAATCATTTTTATATGTATCAATCGCTTTATTAATACAATGTTGAAAATCCAAGTATGGAAAAACATCGGGATCTGGTGCTGAAGAAGCGAAATCAATTATCTCATTATTCTCTAGGTAACTTCCAGATTTTTTAACAACGTAGTATCCACTTTGAGGTACAGAATAAATAATATGGCGTTTTTCTAATTCGTGAAGCGCCCGTATTATTGTCGCCTTATTACATTCGTATTGCGTAACAAGTGCACGTATAGACGGTAATTTCTTCCCTTCTTTTATCTCACCATTTTGAATCATACTTTCTAGATCGTTCAAAACATGTAAATACTTATACATCATTACACCTCCTATATTTTTTGTACCGGTACAGTTTGTATTTGTTCACATTGTAGCACTAGGTCAGAAAGATTACTATGAACGTATACTGGCCAGTAAGAAATTAACTACTATGAGGTGAAATTATGAAAAATACAACAAAAGCATATATATCAGCATTACTCTATTCATTTATTATTGGATTTTCATTTATGTTTGTGAAACTAGCACTAACCATTACGAGTCCTCTTGATACTCTGGCTCATCGTTTTACAGTTGCTTTCATCGCAGCAACCATTCCGGTTATTTTCGGTTTCGTAAAGTTAAATATATCATTTAAAAACATACTTACTCTTTTACCACTCGCAATATTTTATCCGGCGTTGTTCTTTGCTTTCCAAGCATTTGGTTTAGTATATACAAGTTCCTCCGAAGCTGGAATTATACAAGCAGCTATTCCTATATTTACAATGATACTCGCTTCCTATTTTTTAAAAGAGTATACGAATACATGGCAAAAAACATCTGTATTTATTTCTGTCGTCGGTGTCATATATATATTTATCATGAATGGTATAGGGTCTCATGAAACGAACTTCATCGGCGTTATTCTCATTTTATTATCGGCATTATCATCTGCTTGCTACAATGTATTAGCTCGAAAAATGACAAAGAAATTCAAGCTAATGGATTTAACCTACACAATGACAGCAATCGGTTTTATTAGTTTTAATTTAATCGCTATCGCTGATCATATAAATAAAGGCACAATAACTATGTACTTTAAGCCATTTACAAACGGTACATTTCTTATATCCATTTTATATTTAGGATTACTATCATCCCTACTAACGGCCTTATTATTAAACTATTCATTATCTTATATTGAAGCAGCTAAAATAAGTGTTTTTAGCAACTTATCTACACTTATTACTATAATTGCAGGTGTTGTATTCTTACACGAGCAAATTGCCTACTTTCATATTATCGGTACACTTATGATTGTTCTTGGAGTAATAGGTACAAATTTTCTAGGCAAAAAAGGAATCATAGCGAAAAAGAAGAATACCTCCTTGAGTAAATAAAAAGTGAGGGGGAAATGATGCAGAACTCTAATACGATCGATATCCGTAATATACATGAGCTAGAAAACGAATTGTCTACTTTATTAAGTAAACCTATTTCTTCAGAAGAAGATTTAGAAAATTGGCTGAAAATACAGTCGAAATTAATATGGGAAATCGAAGAACAATTAAGATTACACTATATTGCTTTTCAATGTAATACCGATAACAAAGAAATAAAAGATAGGTTTGAATTTGATCAACAATATGTAAGGCCTCTTTTGAAACGTTATCAAAATTCATTTGATAATAAATATTTAGAATCACCATTTCGAATGCTACTTGATCCAAAAACTTATAGCATACTAGATAAAAAAATAAAGAATGCACAAACATTATTTTGTGAGAAGAACATTGATTTAGAAGTAAAAGAAGACAAATTAGTAACCGAGTACTTCGAAATCACAGGCAGTTTGACTGCACTATGGGATGGCGAAGAAAAAACAATTACTGAACTACAGTCTTACTTACAAAATCCAAATCGTGATATACGAAAAAAAGCAAAAACGCTCATTTCTGAAAAATTCTTATCTGTTGAAAATAATTTACAACATATTTTAAATGAATTAATTGCAATCCGTCATCAAAAGGCAAAAAACATTCAATTAGATAATTATCGTGATTATATGTTTAAAAAATATGAACGCTTTGATTATACGGCTGATGATTGCTATGAACTTGCAAAATCTGTTCGTAAATACGTTGTACCACTTATTGATAATATATTTAATGAGAAAAAAGCTGAACTTCAAGTAGATACACTTCGTCCGTGGGATCTAAAAGCAGCCGCACCAAATCAAAAAGTATTAAAACCTATTGAAGACGAGAGTGATTTAATCGAAAAAAGTTCTCATATTTTACACAAACTAGACCCTGAATTCTCTGCATTATTGAGCCGTATGCATAAAAATGATTGCTTAGATTTAGAAAGTCGTAAAGGAAAAGCACCTGGAGGATTTTGCGAACACTTACCTGCTTCTCAACTATCTTTTATTTTTATGAATCTCAATCATACACATTATGATGTTACTACTTTCCTCCATGAAATGGGCCATAGTATTCATAATGAATGTATGAAGCAGCTAGAGCTACAAAAATATTTAGAAATCCCTTCAGAATCAGCTGAGCTAGCCAGCATGACAATGGAATTATTTTCGATGGAGTATTGGGATACATTTTATGAGAATACAGAAGAATTTATAAAAACAAAATTAGATTTCTTTAAAGATATTGTTAAGTATTTACCACAAATGATTATCGTTGATCAATTCCAACATTGGATGTATGAAAATCCAAGTCATACTGCTAAAGAAAGAAATGAAAAATATTTAGAATTACATAACACTTACCAATCGAATGTGGTAAATATTGAAGGCTATGAAAATTGGATAGCAACTGGCTGGTTACCTGTACTACATATTTTTGAAGTACCATTCTATTATATCGAATATGCGATTGCACAGCTTGGTGCACTGCAAATGTATAAACAATATAAAGAGAATCCTAAACAAGCACTACAAAACTATAAAAAAGCATTATCTCTAGGTAGCTCTAAACCCTTAACAGAAGTATATGAAGCAGCTGGAATTCGCTTTGATTTTTCTAGTGAAACAATAAAAGAATTAATGGCATTTGTAGAAGAAGAATTGGAATTACTTGAACGGATATAAGTAAAAAGATGTACCTATCAGGTGCATCTTTTTACTTTATTCTCTTCTAATTAGTTTCAATTTTCATCTCGCTTTATTAATAAGTTCTATATATTGTAGGTCCCCATATCCTATTGTTGGAAAAAGATTAAACAACCTTTTTAATAACTCTTGTGTTGGTAAACCTTTATTTTTGGAAATATACTTTACTACTACATTATTTTCTTTTAGCATTTCTAAATATAAATCTATCGCCTGATACATTACAGGTAGTACCTCATGAGATGGCTTTTTATGATTTACTAGCACTTCATTGTAAACAGAAAAATAGTTTCCTAATTCAAGTTCAATTTGACTTACTTTAAATTCATCCTCTCTGAAGCTATTTAAGTATACTTTGCCCTTATAACCAGACTGTTCAAGGTAAGAAAGTACTGTAAGTAGATTCATTTGGCAAAACATATCTTCACCGAACCATAAAACAATACATTTATACTCTTTCTTAAAAAGATCCTCTAAAGGATGAATAACCTTTTTCATATAATTTTCTACAGTGCCTTGGTGTCCTTCTGCCCTTGTTTTAATAAACTCTTCATCAAAAATCTGTGCAGTAGTCGCATTTACACACATAGCTTCATTAAATGGAGCATAATCAGACTCCCCCATTAGTTTTTCACTTTTAAATTCTTCATACATAAATTGACCATTTAATATGTTTAGTACATCTTTATCAAACAGCTCACTCTTCGCATTTCGTAACTGATCAACTTCAATTTTTCTAGAGAAATTCATTCTATCCCACTCCTTGCCATTATTGATTGAGAGTTTAATAAATGATTGAACGGGCTTTTTGTTAAGTTGGAATTCTCTTGGGGTTATACCAAAAACAGTTTTAAAAGCTCTACTATAAGCCTCTTGCGAAGAGTAATCGTAATTAAATGCAATATCAATTATCTTCCTATTATTCGTCAAATCTTCCGTAGATAAATACAATCTTCTGAGAAGAATATAGCGTCTAATACTTATTCCTGTTACTTGGTGAAATTTAAAAGAACAATAATAAGGAGTATACCCCATATAATTAGATAATTCATCTAATGAAAATTCACTTTTCAAATTCCCCTCAATCCAATCGATCATAAGTTGTATATGTTTATTCAATAACTTCACTCCCCAATAAGATTATACGAGGTATCCTTTTCCTTCTTTTGATATTTCTTGTGATTTATAACATTACACTTCCACAAAAAAACTTAACTACTATATGTAACTTTTATTTTCATATTTTTTCAGCTATCTTATTTTGTCATACATTTACTTAACTTTCCAATGAAGTGAAACTTTAATCAGGGTGGAGTTTATTCTTCCCCACCGATTATTATTCCGTACTAATCGGGCTTTTACAGGATATATCTTTTTAAAGGATTCTACCAAATAAAACACGAAATTTGTAAGATAAGGAACTAATAGTTTTGTGGGTGGAAAATTTATGTTTGGAAAGGAAGTTATAATGAAAAATTTAGAAATAGAAATACTTAAACAAATTAATAAACTATATCCATTGAATTTTATTGAAATTATACCAGTAACAAACGAAATGTATCAATGTCTCGCAGAACAAGGTAATTACTTCGTTAGAATAACTAACTATAAAACGTATGAAGAACAGTTGGAAGAAGTTAAATATACGGACTTTTTATATAAAAAAAGGGTTAGGAGTCCCTCCAATAATTCCTTCTATATCAGGGGATTTAGTAGAAAAAATAACATTAGACAAAGAACTCTTTACTGTATTATATAAAGCTGCTCCTGGTATACATTTACCAAGAAACGAATGGAATTCTAATGTATTTAAAAAGCTTGGTCAACAAATTGGAAAATTACATCGTATATCTAAAGACTTTGAAAGACTTGAACCAGTAATACATATAAACGACTGGTATGAAAATGAAGAGTATAATTTTATTAACTATATCCCTAAAGAAGAAACTACTATAAGAGAAATTGCATCTGACGTTTTAACTTCTATAAAGGAACTGCCAAAGAATCCTTCAAATTACGGCTTAATACATGGAGATTTATGGTTAGAAAACATATTAGTCGAAAATAATTCGAATTTAACAATGATTGATTTTCAAGACTGTGAGAAACATTTTTACATATTCGATTTAGCAGTCCCAATCTATAGTGCGATAGAATATTCATTCGTTGGGAATGGTAACATAGTCGACTATGAGAATTCTATTACAAATGCAATAATCGACGGATACCAAGAAGAAAATGAGATTCCTAAAGAAATGATAGATCTATTTCCATTTTTTATTAAATTAAAGGAGATTTTTGAATATAGTTTAATGCATATGTATTGGGATAAAGAAGAATTAACTGAGGAACAAGTACGAATAATGAATCTTTATAGGATGAAGATTGAAAATAAGTATGCCTATATCAATATTTAAAAATGCTGTTGTTTAACTATAAGGAAACTTTAGTTAAACAACAGCATTTATTAATTAGCTACTAGACAACCTTTGTTTTATTACTTATAAAAACTGATTCAATAATCTTTTCAAATACACTTCATTTTGCGGAGATATTTTCTCAGAAAATCTAGCTGCAATAATAATAGGAGCCCATTGAAAGATCTCATCTCTTGTTAGATCAGTATTACTGCAATATATTTGTAAATACATTTCCGCTAATTCTATATAAGACTGCGCATACAATAAATATGTACGAAACACATCTGCACGAATATCACCTGAACTAGCATCTACCCAATCTATAATATTCACATTCTTTTTACTCAAAATTAGATTAAATGGATGGAAATCCCCATGGCATAATCTAGGTTCAAATTTGATTGAATGTAACTTATTCAATATATTTTCCTTTTGTTTTTCATCCAATTTATGTACAGATTTAATTTGACACTCTAACCTTTCCCTCATTGATTCTATTTCATCCGTATTCACACGTATAGCATGAATCTTTTTTTGCTCATTAACACATAGGCCAATGTAATGCTCTGCTTTATTCAAATTATTAAGTAGGAGCTTACCAACACTTTCTCCTTCTACATATTCCATAATAATAGCTTGTCTTCCTTGTACCTCTGTAACTTCAAATACTTTAGGAACTTGTAAATCACGTGAATATGCATACTTTTGTTTTTGTGCTTCATATAGAGATTCTGTATTAGGGAGGTATTTTTCAAACAATTTTACAACTTTATTATCACATAGATAAATTTCAGCCGTATTTCCTTTTGCTATCGGATTTTCTAGATTCAATTCATTTCTCTCCTTACAGTAAAGTATTCGTAAGATTGTTAAAAAGCAGAAAAAAGTGGAGCGCCCTACATTAACCCCAGACGAACAAGAGCGTATTGAAAACATGTTATTATGTTCATTTCTTTCTGAAGAGAAGAAATTGATTACTTATTATAGAGATGATCATTTACTTACTAGATATATGACTGTAACTGACATAAATCCGATAAAAAATTTAATAACTTGTACTGATGCATCTTATAACAGAATTCCCCTTAAATTTAGGGGTATAATTGATTGACGGCATGTGAACCGATATAGCCTGCACCACCTAAAACTAAAACTGTCATTTCGTCATCACCTCTCGATTTGCGCTTTGTAATTCTTTGATAAAGCGATCAAATCCTGCTCTACCATCTTCATTCATTTTATAGACACCAGCATCTTCTAATATGCATTCGAATTTTTTTGCAACTTCAGTTTGAAGAAAGCTTTGGATGGTCTCTTCCGCATAGCCACTCTGGGCTTTTAATTCATCTGCCCATTTTTGATGGAGTTCAGAAACATTCGCTTCTTTATTTAACAAGTACAGCTCAACTTCATGAAGCTCCTCAATCAAACGTGAAGGGAGAATCGCTAGGCCCATGACTTCAATAAGCCCGATATTTTCTTTCTTAATATGCTGTACATCTGGATGTGAATGAAAGATTCCATCAGGGTATTCTTCACTCACATTATTATCACGCAGTACAAGATCAATTTCATACTTTTCTTCGCGACGCCGCACAATTGGTGTAATCGTATGATGTTGTGTGCCATATTTTGATTGCGCACGAATTTGTAAAAATTCATCCGAATAGTTCTTCCAACTTTCATGGATGTAGGTGCTGGCATTAATTAGTTCCTCTTTGTTTGAAGAAGAGAGGCGAATCACACTCATTGGCCAGTTGACAATACCGCAAGAAATATTTGGATAGTCACATAGTTCAAATGTTTTAAGAACTTTAGCCTTAGCCATCGGAAAGTTATGGCGTCCAGCTTGATAATGATCATGACTTAAGATAGATCCTCCTACAATAGGTAAATCCGCATTTGAACCAATAAAATAGTGTGGCATGATTTCTACAAAACTGAATAAACGAGAGAATGCCTCACGAGAAATTTTCATTGGTCGATGCTTCTTAGATAATACGATGGAGTGTTCATTAAAGTATGCATATGGTGAATATTGAAAACCCCATTCTTCTCCATCTAGCTCGATGTTAATGATTCGGTGACTGCTTCTACCTGGATGGTTCCAGCGACCGAAATACCCTTCATTTTCAATACAAAGTAAACATTTTGGATAATTACCCTTCGGTGTATTTCTTGCCGCTAAAATCTCTTTTGGATTTTTCTCTGGTTTGGATAAATTAATAGTAATCTCAAGTTCACCATATTTTGATTCTGCTAAATAATGAATATTTTTTGCAATCGCACGGGTCTTTATATAATCATTGCGTTTACTTAGTTCAAAGAAATAATCCGTTGCTTGTTCAGGACTTTTGCGATATCTCTCCTGAAAATTCACATTGACCTTGGATGGAAGTGGTGTAATCACATTCATTAAAAGTGCTTCGAACATATCACGATTGGCCTGGTTTTTAGAAATAGTAAGATTTTCCGTCGCTTTATCCAAAAGCGTATCTAACAGCACATGTGGGTCCGTTTCGACTACACTAGTAATCTCCTCCATTTCCGATTCACCAAGCAAACGTAATAGTTGATTGTGCATATAAATTCGGTCATTTTCTTCAATGGTTCCATTTTCAATTGCAAGTGTAATAAAATCATAAATTGCTTGACATGTGTTCATCGTTTCCACCCCATTCATCATCCAATCACTTTAGTTCCGCTACCAATGTGTGCCACATAAAAGACAGGCGCATATCCTACAACTTTGATATACTCATCATAAACATTGTTTTTAAAAGTGTTGGTTTCACTTTTTTTTACTAATGCGATGGCGCATCCCCCAAATCCAGCTCCAGTCATACGGGCTCCAAGCACACCCTCTTGTATTTGCGCAGTTGCCACCAATGTATCTAATTCAATCCCGGTTACTTCATAATCATCTCTTAAAGATGTATGAGAAGCATTCAATAGCTTTCCGAATTCTTCTAAATCACCTGCAGTAAGAGCTGCTTTGGCTTTTTTTGTGCGTTCATTTTCGTAAACTGCATGCTTCGCGCGTTTAATAAGGACTTCATCTCCAATAAGATTTTGGTTTCCATCAAATTCTGCTTCGCTTAGTTCTCCAAGTGCATTAATCTCTAACTTCGTTTGGAGACGTGCGAGTGCTTCTTCACATTCAGCACGTCTCTCATTATATTTTGAATCTGCTAGTTCACGACGTTTATTAGTATTCATAATTACAATTGCATAGTCGTCCAAAACCACTGGAACCATTTCATACTCTAACGTATTGGTATCAAGGAGAATCGCTTTGTCTTTCTCGCCAAATCCAATGGAAAATTGATCCATGATACCAGAATTTACACCAATGAATTCATTTTCAACTTTTTTACCCATTTTCACTAATTCAAGTCGCGTTACGTCTAAGTTGAACAAGTCTTCTAATACTACCCCTACAAGTAATTCAAGTGAAGCACTACTTGAAAGACCCGCTCCGTTTGGAATCGTTCCTTCAACTAACAACTCAAAACCACAGTCTATTTTATGACCTGATTCTTTCAGTGTTAAGATAACTCCTTTTACATAATTTGCCCAATTCGCATTTTTATCGTAATCCAGTTCATTCAACGTGAAGCTAATTACTCCAATTTCTTTAAAATTCGTTGAATAAACTAATACTCTACCATCCTCACGACGTCTAGCGACTCCATAAGTTCCATAAGTAATCGAAGCGGGGAATACATAGCCACCATTATAGTCTGTATGTTCTCCGATTAAGTTGATACGTCCTGGAGAAAAATATTGAGTTGTTTCTTGAGGTCCAAATACCTCAGCAAATTTTAAAGCTAGTTCACGTTTCTTTTCCATAAGTATAAACCTCTCTCTTGCATTCATTTTAAATAAGAAAATCAGCTCAATATTCACTGGCTCACTTGTAATAGTTCATCATTATTTCTAGACACAATATCGTATTTTAAGTAAGTTCTAATAGCAGTATCTAATTTTTTCTATACATGTTTCTAACGTGGTATAAGGAATGTCGTATTCCCGTACCACATCTGACAAGGCACGACCGTGACAACGACGCACAATTTCAAGGCGAAACGAAGCCGTTAAAGAACGAATTAACCCAAGTCCGTAATCATATGGTAAAATCATTTTGATAACCTTAGAGTAAAAAACGAAAACTCCTCTCGTGGCTTGTCTCGGCAACAATTACGATACGGAAGTTTTCTCTTTTTTATAGTCCTTTAAGGAATCCTTAGAGTTTATTCGAAAGTTTATATTGAATTCTAGCTCTTTAAAAAACATGTCTAACCTGTATGATGTTTCTTATCCAACAGTACGTGCCAAATTAGATAGGTTACTACAAAAGATTGAAGTACATAGTAAGGAAGAGGATGTAGAGTTTGTAAATATGATTAAGGGCTTTGTTATTGATGAACGAATTAGTCTAGACGTCGCTAAAATCATCATAGAAAAATATAAAAAAGAAAGGAATGTTTAATTATGAGCCCTGTAGTTGGAATAATAGTTGTTATTATTATAGTTACTCAAAGCTTTTTATCATCTCGAAAAACCCCTTATTTAGGTGGAATTCTTCCTGTAGCATGCATAGGTTTTATTAGCTTCTTTTTTAATAAACTAATAGCTAATGGTGATTATTTCTCTACATGGCTAATGATAATAGCTGGTTTATGCGTGCTTTTAAGTATATGGAATTCAGGCAGAGAACGTTTTAAAAGAAATAGACAAAAAGAATTAGATCGAATTGAGTTACAGAATCTCTAATTTTAATTTTCTTTTTGTCCTACGCTTTTTATTCCACGGTTCCCTTGACCACGAGCCTCTACACCCTCATCGTCAAGGGACTTTCGCGGCATAAATGCATAAGACTTAGTGATTCCCCCAAATAGAAACTACTTTTAGTAGTTTCGAGATCGTAACTGCTGATAGCAGGAAAAATCATTTATGATTGATATAGCTTTGTACGTTGTTTTACTTGATTAAAATAAAATCCTACAAGTTGAAGGCAATCTCCTCTTTTTTCTTAAATTCTGGAAGCCACTCTCCATGTGCCTCTATTAAATCATCACAAAGGGAAACAATATCATCCAATGACAATTCTGCGGCCGTGTGAGGATCTAGCATCGCCGCCTGGTAAATATATTCTCGATTACATGTAATGGCAGCTTCAATGGTTAGCAGCTGCGTATTAATATTAGTACGGTTTAATGCAGCAAGCTGCTCAGGGAGATCTCCAACATACGTTGGAGTTATGCCACTTCGATCCGCTATACACGTAACTTCCACACAGGCTTTTTCAGGTAAGTTGCTAATCAATCTTCCGGTATTTAGTATATTTCCATTAAATTTAAATGGGATATTCGTTTCAATGGCTTCAATGATAAATGAACCGTATTCTTTTGAGCGTACATGGTCTAATGCCTTATTATTGACTAATTCCTCCCGCATAGTTTCCCACTTCTTGATTTGCTGTTCACAACGGCGCAGATATTCATCAAGGGGAATATTGTATTTTTCGATTAACTCCGGATATCTAGATTTGATAAAGTACGGATGATACTCGGCGTTATGCTCCGATGATTCGGTCACATAATAGCCAAACTTATCCATCAATTCAAATCTCACCATATCATGATGTTTTGTTTTTTGCTTTTCTCTTGCCCTTCTTTTAATTTCTGGATAGAGATCCTCACCATTTCTTGTTACTTCCAATAGCCATGCCATATGGTTAATTCCTGCAATCTTTTCTTGAACACCTTCAGAATCCATGCCCAATGATTTGAATAGTTCATTTGTACAACTTTGAACGCTGTGACATAGGCCCACTGTTTTAATTGCTGTGAAACGATTCATCACGCCTGTTAATACCGCCATAGGGTTGGTGTAATTTAGAAAGAGGGCATTAGGGCAAACCTCTTCCATGTCCTTTGCAAAGTCTAGCAGCACAGGAATGGTTCGGAGATTACGAAAGATACCGCCTATCCCTACCGTGTCAGCAATCGTCTGCCGTAAACCATATTTCTTAGGAATTTCAAAATCAATCACTGTGCTTGGCTTATACCCCCCCACTTGAATGGCATTAATGACGTATTTTGCGTCCTTAAGCGCTTCCTTTCGATCTAAATAGGCTTTGATTTGAATATTTTTATTCAAGCTTTCTTTCAAGTTGGTCAACATATTCTCAGAATCTTTTAACCTTTGCACATCAATGTCATATAGTGCGAATTCAAATCCCTCTAACGCTGGAACAAGCATACAATCACCAAGAACATTTTTCGCAAATACCGTGCTACCTGCACCTATAAATGTGATTTTTGACATTTTTATCCTCCTTATGAACCATTTTTATTTATTATTTATAGCAACTAGGATCGGCTTTTTAGAATAAACAGCCGTGAAAAAAATCGTCCCATTGCAGTGTTGCTAAAAACAGTTTGTTCTAGTTGCATACCAGCATTCATTAACATGAAGCCATAATCCGATTTAGGATTTTCTAAAAATTAGAACTCCAGACTTCTCTGTCTCCATCCTATGTAACCCTTTCGATAGATCGGTTTTATGTTTTCGGATTAATTTGCCAGTGCAGCTGTATGTCTCAATTGTTATATTGATAAGATCTGTTTCTAAATCTAGGATGAACTCCTCGTTTAAAGTGCCATTTACAATAATAAATTCCTCGGGAATATTGGTACCAGTCTTAATACAAACATCTGCGTAAATGGCGATTAGTCTGGTTGAGTCATTCACAGCCTCTACTATCGGATAAAGTAATTCCGGTGCAGTAGGCTTTAAATCACCATTTAATAATACGTCTTGGTATTTTTTCGAAAACCCTAGCCAAAACTTTGCCATTTCAAAATGATCTTTATTTAATTTTTCAAAACGCATTGAAAATTGCGGTACACCAAAAATAACATTGATTAATTGCAGTGCCGCATTTTCAGTCGTATCTTCTGGACTCCACATAATCATATCGGAATGAACAGCAGTGTTTCCTGATAGCAAGCGTAGATCCATAATACCAACACGGTTTGTAATTGCATCATTCGGGCAATCTCCTACCCTGAAAATATTTCCATATTTCCTCATATAAGGTCCGATATATCTTTGTCTGAATTCAACCATAATGGATGGCTTAATTAATTTTAAACCTTCCATAATATCAGTAAATAGACGATCCACCGCTTCCTGTACGGATTCATAATCCCGTTCTGGATCAAATTGAATTGCTTGTCCCTTCGCTCGATTTAAATCAAATAAATCAATAAAATCAAATTTAAATCCGTCTAGATCCCACTCTTTCAGAGCTTTTTCGTAAGTAGATATCAAATATCCCCTGACTTCTGGGTAACGTGGATCCAAAACTCCTGCCTGGAGATTATCACTGAAATATAAAATTTTACTTCGGAATCGCTCCCATGTCTTTGAATAGATTCCTACAAATGGTACACTATACCACAATAAATATTTCATCCCCAAATCATGTACTCTCTCAACATGTTCCCTCATGTCCACGATTCTTTTAGGAGACACTTCCCAATCTCCACAATAAGCATAACCACGATGATCATCTTCTGTCTGCCAGCCATCGTCAACGATAACAGCCCCACAACCTAACTGTTTCGCAATCTCACATTGTTTCTCGATTTCATCATCAGATATGTCCTGATGGAAGCTATACCATGTCGAATACATAGGAAGCTTCGCAGTTTCTGGAACAAAGGATGGCCCATATCCATCCATTTCCTCATACCACACGGAAATATCTTGGATTGCTTGATAATAAGGAATATCCCTCATATCGACTCGAATCACTCCATCATAGGATGATTGAACTTTGGATGGCTCTGTAAATAATGTGATTTGCGCTTTCATCGTTCCAGTTTCTTCGTGGACGCCCAAATTAAAATTAACAGTATCCATCGCATTGGAATATGCTACAGCCAGCCTGTTTTGTCCTTCTTGATTATAGAAACAGCCAACCGGGGCTAATACTGTTGCTTTAGAAGAAAAACCTCCATCCCAATCCACACCGAAACTTTTACTACGGGAGGATCCTGGATGCCAATATGATTGAATATCAACAATTGGGTGATGCCAAACTAAATTAACTTTTGGGAATTGAATGGGTTGTTCTGATCCTATATGGATATGAACAAATAAAACTCCATTTTCTTCTCTTTGGTCAATTTTGACTTTGACACTCTCTTCATGAATGGCCTCAATGTTTACCTTTTGTGTGATCATAGCCTCTCCTCCTCTTTTTCTTTTTTAGCATATTGAATTATAGAGCTACACCTTTTAAGCGAGCAAAAATATTTTTTGTAAACAATACGATGACTAGTGCAATACCACTACCACCAAACATGAATAATAGACCTGGATATATTAAAAAAAGAAGTGACATCAGAATGAGAGTGATGATGATCATGATCGTTTTTATCGGATTTGCTATGCCTATTAATGTGGCATATTTAAAATAATGAAATGTTTTTACTTCAAAATGATTAAATGTCTGAATAATATAGAGTAAATTCACTACATAAAATAAAAGCATTGACAAACTCATAAGGGAAAGAACCCTACTTACCAAGGTGTCATACATTTGAAAAAAATAAAGATCCGTCATAAGTATCGATCCTATTAAAACGATGACAAAACCCATTTTGTTCGATTTTTTAAAATTAGATTGATAGGAATTCCAAAAAGTTGCTACCATTTTTGTATCCTTTTTGTTGATCAAATCCATTATTAATTGGAACATAGCAACAGTCGATGGGAATAATCCAAACACCCCAAAACCAATCAATGTAAATCCAATCCACAATAAATTAAGACATAACAATTTCATAATCCATTCTAATAAATGATAAATCCTTGCGATCACGGCCCACTTCCTCCTTTCTGTCTTCCTTGATCAGGTAGGAAATAAACATTATTTGATACCTGTATTTTGAACGCCATCCAGGATAAAGCGCTGTGCTATAAAAAATACTATAATGGGAGGAATACAAATTAATAGAGTCGAAGCCATGATAGAAGTCATATCAACTCCAAACATCCCTTTGAATTGCATGAGTCCCAACGTTAAAGTGTATTTACTTTGATCGTTCAAAAAAATTAATGGTCCTAAATAATCATTCCATGAGCCTAACATTTGAAACACACCGACAACCACCAATACTGGAGCCATTAACGGAATGAATATCCGAGAAAAAATTTGAAAATGGTTCGCCCCGTCTATGATCGCTGCTTCTTCCATTTCTTTCGGAACTCCTAATAAAAATTGGCGAAGTAAAAAAATGAAATAGGGTGATCCAAAAAAGTTAGGAACAATCAGTGGTTTTAAAGTATTAATCCAGCCCAACTGATTAAATTCCATATATAAGGGAATTGCAGTTACATCCCAGGGAATCATCATTCCTGCTAGTAAAATTAGAAAAAGAATGTCCCTTCCTTTAAAATTGAATCTGGCAAATCCATAAGCTACTAAAGAAGATGATAATAGTTGTCCGATGATGCCTAATCCTGTAACAATCAAAGAATTTGTCAGAAATGTTGTAAAAGGTAAAACAGTCCAGGCTTTATAAAAATTACTAAATTCAAACTGAGACGGAATTAGTTTCGGGGGAAAAACAAATGTCTCAGCAGGGGTTTTTACAGCTGTAATGAACATCCAAAGAAATGGTGCGATAAAAAATAAACAAAAAATAATCAGTATTGTATGTACCATAACCTTCGTTGTTATACTTCTCGTAATCATCATATTCCTCCTTTCCTATTTTTGTTTCTTTTTCATTTCATTTTCATAGTAAACCCAAGTATTAGACGATTTGAAAACCAGTAATGTCAGAGCCAAAATAATTAAGAACATAAACCAAGCATTTGCGGATGCATAACCCATTTTAAAATACTTGAAAGCATTTTCATAAACATACATCGCATAGAAATACGTCTTTCTTAAAGGCCCTCCACCTGTTAGAACAAGCGCGAGTGTTAACTGTTGAAATGCTGAAATGATAGCAGTAATGACATTAAACAGAATGGTTGGACTCAGCATCGGAAGTGTTATTTTACTGAACTTTTGCCATTTACTTGCACCATCTATATCTGCAGCTTCATATAGGTCTTTCGGTATATTTTTTAAACCGGCTAAGAATATCAGCATCATAGTCCCTTGCCCCCAAATACCTGCAAACACGATGGCAAAAAGTGACCAGGTTGGATCATTTAGCCAGTTTGGTCCATTAATGCCTATTAATGATAGTAGATAGTTTAGTAAACCGTATTCTCCGTCGTACATCCATGACCAAATCATTGAAAGGGCTACTCCCGAAACAACCGTAGGAAGATAGAATATCGTTCTATAGCCTGAAAGCCATTTTACTTTTTGATTTAATAATATAGCTAGCAAGAGAGCAATACCGATGTTTAACGGTACTAAAATAGCAGCAAACTTAAAGGTAACTCCTAAAGATTGCCAAAACACTGGATCATTTGTAAACATATCAACATAATTTTTGAAACCAATAAACGTTGGGGTTCCAACAGTAGGCCAATCAAAAAAGCTTATGATAAGAGAAAAAATCAAGGGTCCGAACGTAAAACAGATGAAACCAATGATCCAAGGAGAAATGAATAGATAGGGAGTAAGGTCTCCCCATCTAATCTTTGATAGAATGGATATGGGTCGTTCGGGAACCGTTTGAGTTATTTTATTTTCAGTTTTTATAATCATGAAATGATCCCCTTCTTTCTCTTAAACTATTTTTTCAATGCAGGCTCTGTTAATTTAACCGCTTCATTCAAGGCTTTATCTGCTGAATTTTGCCCTAATAATACACTGCTAATTGCATAATCTAGTTTTTTGTCAACTTCTGTCCATTTGTTTGTAAGTAAAAAGCCTGGAGTATCTGATGATCTTTCAAGCATAGTATAGAATGTACTTAATAACTGATCATTTTTATGACTTTGTTCGGAAACCACACTCTTAAGTACTGGCATATCAGTCTTTCTCATTTCTGCTGCTTCTGCTGATACAAAGTATTTGATAAATTTCCAAGCTAGGTCTTTTTCTTTAGAGTCTTTGGCCATTGCAATTCCTGCAGAATGGATAACACCCTTTGAAGGTTGTCCATGAAAGGATGGAATTTCTGCAGTTCCAAAATCCATGCCAGCCTTTTTAAAATCTTCTAAAGGCCAAATGCCGTTCTCGATCATAGCGATTTTCCCTGATTTGAAACTTTCAGTGACTTTATCAGACACAATAGCACTATTTTCATCAATCATATGTTGAAAGCCATTAAGGATTTCTTGTGTTTTTGAACTATTCATATATCCATCTACCTTTTTGCCATCAGGACTAATGAAACTACTCCCATTACTCCATACATATTCTTGGAATGCATATGAATTTTTTTTGGAAGAGAGAACAAACCCATATTGTTTCTTTTCAGGATTGGATAACTTTTTCGCTGCATCACTGAACTGCTCCCAAGTCCAACCAGAAGTCGGAAGAGGTACCCCTGCTTCTTGGAAAAGTTTTTTATTGTAGTAAATGACGCGAGTAGTAAAACCAATTGGAAATCCATAGGTATTATTTTTAAATTTGTGATAGTTTAGAATATTCGTATAAAAATCATCAAAAGTAGTTTTAAAACTACTGTCTTTATTTACGTAGTCATCAAGTGGCTCCAGAGATTTATAGTAATCTGGATAATTCCACATATACATGACATCAGGGGGATTTTTTGCTCCGAAAGAAGCAGCCAGCTTATCCTCAAACCCGTCAGCATATGCTTCAACTTGCACTTTCACTCCCGGATTCGCCTTTTCAAACTTTTTCGCAATATCTTGTTGGTATTTGAGACTCTCTCCAGTATCCCATGTAGCAAAGCGTAATACTTTCTCCCCACTTTTATTACCCTGACTAGAAGATTTCTCACTGTTCACGCAAGCAGAAAGCACCGTTACCAAAGAAATAGCTACAATTAATAATAACGATATTCTTTTTTTCAACATAAACCCCCCTATCATTTTTTGAAGATCAATTTTGTCTTTTGTAAAACAATCTTTAGACTTAACTTTAAGAATGCGTTTTCATTCTTTCTTAAAATTTTTTCAACCCCCCTCACCTCCACAACTTTTTCTAATAATCAAACTAGTCGGAACCACCACTTTTAATGGCAGTGTTCTCCCATCAATGCGTTCAACTAGAAGATTTACTGCTACTTTCCCCATCTCCTCGGTATGAACTTTTACAGTGGATAATGGAGGAGTAACAAATTCGCATAATTCAATCCCATCAAATCCAAAGATTGCGATATCATCAGGAACTTTTAATCCTGCATCCGTTAAAGCTTTCAAAGCACTAATGGCCATAGGGTCACTTCCAATGAAAAAGGCGGTAGGGAGATTCCCTGAATGGATCGCTTCCTCCATTAGCGTTAAGCCATCTTTCGTTGTCCATTTTCCAATATAAGTATATTCCGGGTTATATAATCCCTGTTCCGTTAGCATTTTTTCATATGTTCTTTTTCGTACATCATGAATCTCTAATTTTCCAGATAATCCACCAATGGTATATGATTGACCACCAATATAGCCTATTTTTTTGTGTCCTAAATCCAATAAGTATTGAATAACCTTTTCAGTAGCTTTTTCAGAATCTATCACCACTGAATCATATAGTTGTTCGTCAGGAGATACATCGACAAACACTAAATGTTGTACTTGTTTTACTTGATTTTCCACCTCTTCTTGACCTATGACTCCTACTACTATTAATCCATCCAATCCTTCTAGATCCTTTTTATTGAAGGGAGGTCTCAACATTTTCGATAGTTCCATTCCCAATTCAATCATCCTCTTTTCAATTCCATTACGAATGGCCAAAAAATATGGATCATCAAATTCCGATTCCTGAGAAAGATACATCAAAAGCCCAATTTTTCCGTACTGCTTAGGATTGGTAATTTTTTTTTCTATATTTCGTTGCTTTTTAGGTATGTAATCTAACTCTTCTGCAGCCTTAAGGATTTTTTTCCGAGTCTCTTCTGTAACCGATAAAGTTTGATCCTCATTTAACACTCTTGATACAGTCGTTTTTGATATCTGTGCCTTTTTGGCAATTTCATTTAATGTTACCAATATGATTACCTCTTTTTCTATTTTTAGTAAATAAAAATAATAATTTAGTGAATTTTCACTTAAATATAATATATCAGAGGCGAAAAACGAGCGCAATATTAATTTTCATAATTTTCAATTTAATTTTTCGCCACTATTCACCCATATTGAGATTCAAGGATCCGAAGATTTTACTAACTATTAACATTCACTCATTTTTCATTACGATATAAAGAGCGAAAAAAGTCTAGTGAATAAATCAATTAATTCAGTAAACTAAAACAAAAATTTACTGAAGAAACATTCAGCTTCTTCAACTGTAATCGCATTAATCTCATTGCTATTGGGGTAGCGAGTGCCATCAAAGGAGTTAATAAAAATAATGAGTTTTGAGGGTAACACGAGTACGATATGGCTTCATCCTCGGGTCTAATTGGTATGGAATTACAAGGAGCAATGGCGATATTCACCGTTAATTTAAAAAGAATCGTAAAACTTTTGGGTTAAGATAAGCAAAAAACAGTGTGGAAATTAAGAAAAGCCGACTATTCCTTCCAGAATTATGGATTGAAAGTCGGCTTTTTTATTTAATATAAGAACGAAAGTGGCAAGTTTAATTTTCTAGGAATATCGGAATGAAACTCAGGTGTATGCAAAATAGAAAATGTATACCCCTGTTGAATAAATAATACTTCATTATGTTTATTTTCAAATGGAACACTGTTTTTCTTAAAATTATTTGGGATTCGTTTTAAAAATGCGTGATCAGGTGTTCCGAAAGATACGTGTACTTTCGGTGGTAAAGCTTTCATCGCAATTGGAATCCAAGGCCGCTGCCACCAAGTTGCAACGATATATGCAGTGCCACCTATAACAAAGTTGAAAATCTCTCCATCTTCCATCGTTTTCATATTTAGATTTGATTTCAACCATTCCGTAAATACAGGTACACTTTTAACGGGAAGACCGATTTCCCTTACGTATAAAATGTTTAACGGTGAATGGGGAACTAATACGTCTTCTTTTATATAACTATGTGCGATAATTTCGAGAAGATTTCCATCACCATCTTTAAAGTATAAATTGAATAGACCATTCTCCTCACCCATTGTATGACCATCTTTCCTTTTCACAATGAGTAATCCAGACTCTTTAAGCCATTTTGCCGTTTCATGAAACTTTGAATATGGGATCTCAAAGGCGAAATGCGCAGGGGCAATTGGTTCATATACTTCTTGAAAACTAATTGTTGTATACGGTGTTACTTCAAATTGAATAAATGATGCGGTTTCTTTTTTTATTGGAAAAGATAATATGTCTTTATAAACTTGTTTTACCCCTTCTATAGAAACCGTTTGTAGTTTTATATCTGATATATGTGTAATCACGTTACATTCCCCCTTGTTTCTTATTATCTATTCTTATTGTATTGCACTTATAAATAGATAAAATCAAACCGAAGGATGGATTTTTCATATCAAAACTACAACTTTAGTATGAATATGTTAGCTCCAATTACTTTTTATTTCCTCTATAACAACTTCTGGTTTATCCCAATGCAACAAATGTGTAGTGTCAGGAATTACTTTTACTATACTGTCAGTTTTCTCTCTGAAAACATTTACTGTCTTATCTCTATAATCCGCCCAAACTTGCGGAACTGTAGCTCGAAGTAATACAATATTAGCTGGCAGCTTCTCGTATATATCTATCGTTTCATCTTTATGCATACCTCTTATTATATTACCAGCTGTTATCCCTCGCGCATGCCAACATACTTTACTATGCATTTCAATTCCAAGATCCTTTACTGCAAGTTCTAATAATGGAGACCACCTAGTATAGGTTTCTTTTTCACTTTTGAAAAATTCATCCCAATTATTAAAAACATATTCATCGAAATCTTTTTCGTAATGCGCGATTTCCTCTTGAAGTGTTTCTTCTTTAAGTCTTTTTGTTTGATATCCACCGCCAATAAGAATACTTCCTAGTACTTTTTCTGGATTATTTAATAAATAAAATAGTGCTACAAAACTTCCCCACGAATGTGATAAAAAATAGAAATGTTCAATTCTCAGTTCATTTATTATTTCATTTAACCAGTTTGCTAAATTCAGCATCTCATAATCTTCCGTTCGTTCAAAGGGAGGTGTTTTACCGTGACCTGGTGCATCAATAGAGATAAATCTATAATTTTCTTTTAATTCCTCTGCAATTTCTATAAAACTTAAACTCGTACTTCCTAATCCATGTAAACAAAAGATAACTGGCTTGTCATTATTTCCCCACTCAGTAATATGTACGTTTATTTTTTCGTTGTTAATATAGTAACGTTTCAAAACAATTATCCCCCATATTTCGATTTTTTGATTAACACTTTACCTATTTCTATGATTTTCAAGTTTTCCCTGCATTCTTTTCCACAAAAAAAGCTGATTTTCTTTTAAAGAAAATCAGCTTTTACGTTAAAATACACTATGATTTAACAGCAATAATCATAAATCTTTTGGAATTCGTACGAATCCCTTTTTCAGAACTATTAGTGTCAATGAACTTTTGTAAAATATTAAAGTCCTCTTCTTTTTCTCCAAATCTAGGAATAATAGGCGTATGTTTTAATAAGAAAATGAGATCCTCAGGAGTACTGTAATAATCAGTAACATCATATTCACGTACTTGTACGAGTTCAAATCCTGAATTAGTCAGTTCACTCACATATTTTTCTTTTAAAGTACCATCTCTTTCACCTAAACATTGTCCTCTTCCAAATGCTTCTTTTAAATTTAATTTATCATGTTCACTAACTTGTTGCGTTAAGAAAAAGAACCTTTTTTTATTACTTTTGCCAATTCAGATGCTACAAATGGTGCATGACAACTTGAAGCAATATCAAAATGAGCATGCGGAAACGTTAAAGATTCAGAATCCATTTGAAGAAATTCAACGTTTTGTACACCTGCTTTATTCAAATTAGAATGTGCTGTTTTGATCATTCCATTAGAATTATCTATCCCAATCAGTGATGCAGCTGAAGATGCTATTTTTAATATATTCTCTCCTCCACCTGTGCCAACATCAAGTAGAATATGTGATGGTTTACATCTTGCTTTCACTTCGCTATAAAAGTCCCAGGTGTCTCCTACAATCTCACATTTTAGCCTACTAAAATCCCAGCCGTTTTCACTTCCCACTTTATCATAAAAGCTTTTGTACTCTAATTCATTCATTTTATTATTTCCCCTTTGTTTATGCTTATATATTCTATAGGTTCTTAATGAAAATGAGCCATCAATTATTTATTCTATATATGCAAGCCAAGCTTCATAAAATGCTTGAACAGTGCGGTATCTTTTACTTTTTTCTTTATCTAGAGCTTTTTTTACATATATTATATAATTCTTGTGTGCTTTCCCATTTTTCATATCTTTTATCATTTTTCCCGCCGATAAAAGCAAAAGCAATTCCGGCTAACACATACACATTCGTTTCACTTGTAATTGGTGCATGCAGTTCATATTCCTCCGGTGCTTTAAAGCGACCTGCACCCCAAAAATCCTCCCCAATTTTATTGAATACAGGTGTTTTTTGAAAGAAATCAATATCACAAATCGTCAGTTTTGACTGCTCAAAATTATATAAAATACTACCGTCATAAAAATCAACCATGACATAATCTAATGACTCCACATACGCTGCAAATTCAAAAATTTGTGTTAATATATTAAGTCTCTTAGTCAAACATAAACCTCTTAGCTTCACAAAAGGCGAATTTGGTGCATGGTGCTTTTCAAACGGTGTAAAGTCCCAATGATTGTGCATGCATTCCCCATTAACCCAATGAAACCTTAAACAAAATCCATTTTGCATTTGAATGGAATTGATATATGGAACTAGTACAGGATGTTGAATTTGTTCATACACTTCTTTTGCCTTCATTAATCGTTGGATTGCGTCCTCTACATTACCTTTGTATTCTAAATTGCGTGCACCTGCATACTTCAAAAAGTATCGTTGTCCATTTTCAATAATACCAAAGCTAATATTACCTGAATCTTGCTGATTAAAAACCGTAAATACTTCTACATCCTTTAGCCAATTAAAATTATGATTCTCAGCTAATGTTATAGGGTATTGATTTTTTCCTATTGAAATATTTATCATGCGCTGCTCCTAGCTTTGAGCGAACGTAGTTTATAGAGGTATGATACGCATACTCAAATAACTTTTACCTCATATTTTGTTTTTTTCTGTTTGTTCATAAAACATCACTCCTTTCAAATAACCGCCCTTAATTGCATTCAATAGCTACCAAAATATTCTTACTTTCTATTATACATAATAACAATGATAGAAAGTGTCGCATTGTTTAATTACATATTATAAAATACAAATTATCAGAAAAACATATTCCACACACCGCATTAAGTTTACATAATAATATTACACTCTATTTTTATCGGTAAATTTTAAATGTTCCCTTCCCCAACCACACATACTATCTAAAACAGTACTGACTGTTTTTCCATGCTCAGTTAAGCTATATTCCACTTTAGGTGGTATTTCTTGATAAATTTCGCGTTTTATTAGTTGATCGTGCTCTAATTCACGAAGCTGCTTCGCTAATGTTCCTTGAGAAATGTCTGGTATCAATCGCTTTAATTCACCAAACCGTTTCGTTCCGTCTGTTAATAATATAAATAAAATGAGTGGTTTCCATTTACCTCCGATAATTTGCAATGTTGCTATTACCCCTTTTAATTTCGGTTCCTCTAAATTCATTTTCCTCACCACTCCCCCCAGTAATTTTTTATATTATGTATCCGTACAATAAGCGATTAGTACGAAATTCGCGACTAAGTACATATAAAGTGCGTACTTTTCAGTAGTCATTTTTTAACGAATAATAAAATTAACACAACTTATTTTAAATCTTATATTAAGGGAGATGTTTAATCATGTCTATTACTGTATTAAAAGATAAACATATCGTTATCATTGGCGGGAGTTCTGGTATTGGATTAGCAACAGCAAAACAAGCAATTGAACAAGGAGCACATGTTATTATTGCAGGACGTTCAGAAGAAAAATTAATGGTTGCTCGAGAAGTAATAAATAACAACCATCTTCAAACTTATGTATTGGATAACCAAGATAAAAACCAATTACAAGATTTTTTCAAGAAAGTTGGGAATTTTGATCATTTATTCACACCAGGAGCCTCTTACACACTTGGACCAATAACTGCTACGGACGATATCGCCGAAAGCAGCTTTATCGGAAAGTTTTGGCCACAATATTATGCCGTAAAATATGCAATTCCTTTTCTCTTAAACTCTGGATCTATCGTATTAATGTCCGGTGCATTTAGTCAACGGCCACTTAAAGGAGCGCCTGCTTACGGAGCTTGTAATGGTGCTATTGAAAGTTTAGGGAAAGCTTTAGCTGTTGAATTAGCTCCAATTAGAGTTAATGTTGTTTCCCCTGGAACGATACGAAGGGAAAATGAACAAAACGAAAATAGACTAGCTGCTTATGAAGCTTATAAATTTCTTTCTCTTGTACAGCGAGCTGGATATAATGATGAAATTGCACATACTGTACTATATTTAATGCAAAATAGTTTTACTACGGGGTAATGTATTATTTCCAGATGGAGGATACACATACCATTAAATTATTTAAAACAAAAGCCCCTTATTAAGGTGGCTTTTGTTGCTAATTTAGAAACTGTTGAAGTAATACAGAATCCTTTTTTAAAAGTTCTGCTAAAAACAAAAGTTGCGGAAAAGGTTGTAAGATTAACTCCTTATTCATTTTTTCATTCAAAATAGCCATTCCACCTTGCTTAATATAATCGTTTAGTGTTATTTCCTTACTACAAATTAGGCTAATATCACTTACTGAAAGTAATAATAGTCCTTTCGTTTCAGAAGATGGATTTGGTTCATTTTCTGAATGTGCAATATACATAATAGATAAAGTTTTATCTGGACTATCAATAATTAATAGTGGATCCACTTCGTTCTCTATTTTT